>CARMXJ010000005.1 GCA_949025205.1 uncultured Bacilli bacterium
CTTCATTTTTAAAAATCAAATCCACTTCACTATTTACAAGATTACTATTATATCCCACTTCTGGATAAACAAGTTCCAAATTGTTTTCCAAATCTTCATAAGGAATATTCGTAACATCACTAATAATTCGTGCCATATAATTTCGTATATCTTTATTTTCCTTAGCCAAAGCCTTTTTAATTACTTTATCATTTAAATATTTAATTTGTTGCATAGAATCCTCCCTGTTTTGCCCACTTTAACAAAGAAAACAGTTTTCTGCAAATCACCAAAAAAGCAAAAAGAGCCACAAAAAAAGAAACATTCTCAAAAAATATTCTCTTTTTTTAAAAACATTTCTAAAATTGAAAATAAAAACGACAAAATTAGTTTTATTTTTCTTGTTTCAAACAAATTAAATCCATACTCCATACGTAATTGCAGCCATAGCAAGTAAAAATCCAATCACCCAAAAAAGCTTTACAATATCAGTCTCAGACCAACCTATTTGTTCAAAATGATGATGAAGTGGTGCCATTTTAAATATCTTTTTATGAAATTTACGTATCGCAATAATTTGGATAAAACTAGAAATGGTTTCAACAACAAAGATGCCTCCCACAAGAACTAAAGAAAGTTCATGTCGAGATACAATTGCAACTGTTGCAAGAGCTCCTCCTAAAGAAAGACTTCCTAAATCTCCCATAAATATTTTAGCAGGATGCGTATTATAAAGTAAAAATCCAAGTAAACTTCCCACTAACAAAAAGCAGAAAATAGCAACTTCTTCATACCCTTGCATCCAACCCGTATTCCAAGTAATAATTCCAAAAGCTAAGAATGCTATAGCGGATAATCCTCCTGCTAAACCATCGAGTCCATCTGTAATATTTACAGCATTACTTGTTCCTACTAAAACAAACAAAATAAAGATACCAAAAAGCCATCCCATAGGAATATTAACACCAATAGAAGTTATCCATAAAACAGGTTCTCCTCCGTTTTTCATAAATACATAGAAAAACACAAGAGCAATAGCCATTTGCAATAAAAATTTGGTTGTAATACTAAGTCCTTTATTGTTTTTAAAACGTATCTTTAAATAGTCATCCATAAAACCTAAAATAGCATAAGCCACAAACACGAAAATCAGAATAAACAAATTGTGGTTCATCGTAATGCTGCCTCGAATATAAAGAAGAAAAAGAGACACTAAAACAGGCACAATAAAGATAAATCCACCCATAGTAGGAATACCATTTTTCTTTAAATGGCGTTCTCCCAAAGTCAAACTTACACTTTGCCCCATTTTTTGCTTTCTAGCAAAACGAACAAAAAAGAATCCAAATACCATGGAAATAACAAATCCAAGCATTATGGCCATTGCAGCTTTTGCTAATATCAACATGACTCTTCACCTCGTAATCAAAATTATACACCAAATAATAAAAAACTTTTGGAATAGAAATCACTATTTTACGTTAACTAGACAATAACAAAGACACCTTACTTCCTTCAGGAACGTAATAGTTTCCTTCAGGACTTTGGTACGCTATTTTATCTCCTGCACCACTAGTTACAATTTGAAAACCTTTTAATGTTTTTTTGGCTTCTTCTAAGGTTTGTCCCGTAACATCGGGAAGCATTACATACTTCGTATCAAGCCATGTATATTCTCTTGGCATCCCCTCATTAGTTTTAGCGTATCCATACAAATCAATCGCCGCTTTAAAAACATTTTTTGCAATGGGTGCGGATACAACACCTCCATATTGGGTAATACCTTTTGGATTATCAATGGCGACATACACCACAAGCTCTGGGTCATCTGCTGGCATAAATCCCATAAAAGAAACAATATAATTTCCTACCATATAAACCCCATTGTTTACCTTTTGTGCTGTTCCTGTTTTGCCCCCAACACGGTAATTTTCAATGTAAGCGTTCTTCCCCGAACCGTTTGCAACAACACTTTCTAAAGCATATCTTACCATTTTACTTGTTTCTTCACTAATAACTCGAACTCCGCTATCAGGAGAATTAAATTGAATTACACTATTCGTTTCAGGTTCTGTCATTTTCTGTACGATATAAGGAGTATGTAAAATTCCTCCATTTATAGCAGCAGATACGGCTCTTACTTGCTGAATAGGAGTCACACTTATTCCTTGCCCAAAACTAGTCGTAGCAAGTTCAACTGGACCCATTTTATCTAAAGAAAATAAAATGCCACTGGCTTCTCCATTCAAATCGATTCCTGTTTTTTTTCCAAACCCAAAATTGTGAATATAATTTAAAAGCGTTTCTGCCCCTAACTTCTGGCCCATCACAACAAACCCTGGATTACAAGAGTTTTCCACCACTTGCAGCATAGTTTCTGCTCCATGTCCTCCTGCTTTCCAACACTTAATTCGGGCCCCTTCTACTGTAATAGAACCACCATCGTAATAACTATCCTTAAATAAATTAATCGTCTGTTCCTCTAATGAAGAGGCTAAAGTAATAATCTTAAATGTACTTCCTGGTTCATAAGTCATCCATATGGGCAAATTTCGATTGATAACCTCTACCGAAGAAGTTTGATAACTATTTGGATTAAAATTCGGTCTCGATGCCATCGCCAGAATCTCTCCTGTTTTTGGATTCATCGCCAAAATCAAAGCTTGTTCTGGATTATATTTAGAAACAACATTATCCAGTTCATTTTCAACGGCAAGTTGTAAATCAATATCAATTGTTAAATCCACATTTATTCCATTTTGAGGTTCCTCATACACTTCAGTAAGTTCCAGTCGGTTTCCCTTGCCATCCGAAAAATACTTTATCGCCCCACTTGCACCAGTCAAATACGAATCATAATTAAGCTCAATTCCCGACAAACCTTGGTTATCAATTCCGACATACCCTAAAACATGAGACAAAACGTTTCCATAAGGATAATACCTTTTGCTTTCCTTTACTAAGTATACCCCATCATACCCTAGATTATTTATCTCTTCTGCTACTTCATAAGAAAGTTGTCTTCCCTCAGGATGCACCCGTTCAATGGAAGTTCTTTTAGAAACATGGCGATACATCTCTTCATAATTTACATTTAAAATTTCAGCAAGTTTTTTTGCCACTTCCTCTTTATTTACAATTTGATTGGGAATCACCACTAAAGAAGTGGTTGTAATATTAGTCGCTAAAACTTTTCCATTTCTATCTCGAATTTCCCCTCTGTCTGCGGTAATCGGAAGTTCTCTACTCCATAAAGACTCTGCTAAATGACTAAGTTTATTATATTTAAAAACTTGAATATAAAAAACTCGCCCAATAATTAAAACCAAACAAAATACCACTACTACAAACACAACTCGCATTCGAATATGTATATGATTAAAAAACATAATGGTTCTCCTTTCTAAAATTGTATTAAAAAGGACAAAAAAAAGAAGTGATAAAACACACTTTTTTAATCTTCTATTTCAATATATTGTTTTTCGTGACTAATTTTTTCTTCTTTTTTCGGAATATCAATTTGTAATATTCCATTTTTAAAACTAGCTTTTATATCTTCTTTTGTAATATCTTCTCCAACATAAAAGCTTCTTGAACAAGTTCCCGTATAACGTTCTTTACGGACAAATTTTCCTTTTTCTTGTTCTTCATGCACATCGGTTGTACTTGCTTGGATGGTTAAATATCCTTCTTCAATACTCATTTTAATGTTTTCTTTTTCATAACCAGGTAAATCAATTGCCAGTACATATTTATCTTCTCTTTCTTCAATATCTGTTTTCATTACTTTACTTTCATGATTATGGAAAAATACATCTCCAAAAGCATCATCCCATAAATCAAAATCATTTTTTCTTGGTATCATCATCATATAAATCCGCTTCCTTTCTAATATGTTTTGTTACTAGTTTGTGTAACAATAGCATTTATATGTAAAAAATACCAAATTATCTTTTACAATTATTAGTATAACACATTTTTTAGCAATGTCAAGTATCGAGTGCTAATGTTCATTTTCATTATATAGTAGAACCTTCTCTTCTGCTCTTGCACATTTTCCCGATACCACACAAAGAGAATATACAAGCAAAACTAAAAAAGCGACAAAACAAGCAAATAAGAATTTCATACCACACACTTCCTTACTACATTCTATTTATTAAAATAAACAAAATGAAAAATTTTATGTAGTATAATCTCTTAAATACACTTTTTTTGTCGAACTATGTCTTTATTTTATATTTTCTCCTAAAATATCTTCATTTTTTAATACTTTTAAAGGATTATAATGCGTTAATTCCTCATACTTGGCTAAAGATATGGTTTTAATTAACTTTTTCTTTACTTTTTTAAAATTGGTAAACATAATATCATCTTGATGATGGACGTCAGTCGCCAAAAAATGATATTTATTATTCTTTAATAAATAAAAGAACAACTTTTTAGCACTTTTTCCATATTTAGCTACCACATTTTCAACATTTCCTTGAAACAAGCATCCCATTTCCAAAAACTTCTCTATTTTTTCAGGTTCACTTTGTAAATAGCGATAACGCTCGGGATGAGCAATAATAGGAACAAATCCTTTGCTTCTTAACAAAAATAAGATATTATATAAATCGCTTGTTAGTTGGTCAACGGGAAGTTCTATTAGAATATAACGACTACCATTTAAAGTAGCTACTTTTCCCTCTTCGATAAGCAAAAGTATATCTCCATCAATAAATACTTCATTTCCTAAAAATAAAGAAATAGAAATATTTTGGTCCATTGCTACTTTTTTTATATTTTGTAATTTTTGCAGCTTCTCTTCATTATTTTCCATATATTTACTGCAAGTAATATAATGAGGAGTAGCTATTACAGCTTTTATTCCCATTTTTTGCATTTTTTCTAACAATGCTATGCTTTCTTCAAAACTTCTTGCCCCATCATCAATTCCACTTATTATATGACTATGTATATCAATCATTTTTATCCTCATTCATAGTAATTTCCATAATAACTACCATGGGTATCAGCAGTTCTATTAACAATGACTCCCGCAATATCTGCCCCTACACTTAAAAGGCTTTTTTTCGTAAATTCTAAATCATTGGTTTTGGTATAATTTAGAGAGGCAACAATCACGGTTTTATCTACATATTTTGTTAATATTAACGAATCGGTTAAGCCATTTACAGGAGTCCCATCTAAGATAATATAATCAAATCTCTCAGACAACGTTCTCAAAAGCACTTTTGTCTTTGGAGAATTTAAAAGTTCACTTGGATTTGGAGGAACAACACCTTTTGGTAAAAGATACAAATTTTCAATATTTGTTCTTCTTATATAACTATTAAACTTAACTTCTACATTTTCTAAAAGCAAATTAGAAAGTCCTCTATCATTTTCAATATTAAAAATTTTATGAAGTCTTCCTTTTCGCATGTCACAGTCCATTAAAAGAACTTTACTTCCATTTTGAGCAAAAGCAGTAGCTAAGTTAGTACTAATAAAACTTTTTCCTTCTGCTGGCACGGAGGAAGTAATTAAAATGGAACGTACCTTTTTATCAACACCGGAAAACTCAATATTGGTTCTTATAATCCGTATGGCTTCCGCAACACTAGATTTCGGATTTTTATCCACTATAATTTCATTATTCATTTTTATCTTTTACCCCCTTTTTTCTTCTTAGAATAATCAGGAACAGAACCTAATATCGTTAGTTCGTATTTTCTTTCCACATCCGATACACTTTTAATTGTCGTATCAAAATAATAAATAATAAATAAAATAACAAATGCAAGAACAAACCCAGCAGCTAGATAAAGAATCACTTGTTTTGTAACATTTAAATTAGAAGGAATTGACTCTATCTCAGCATAATCCAAAATAGATACGTTCGATAAATTATACAAATCCTTTGCTTCTTCTCCAAAGACTTCTGCTACTTCATTAGCAATCAAATACGCCTCTTTAGCATCTTGATTTGTAACGGATATTTCAATAATTTCTGTATCATTTACAGAACCAACACTAATCATCTTAGCAAGCGCTTTGGTATCATAAGAAAGACGTAAATTAGAAATAACTTGATTTAAAACTCGACGACTCTTTACAATTTCTTGGTAAGTACTTACAAGTTTAGAATTTACCGTCAAATCGGATTGTGTGATGGAAGATTCACTATTTCCATTACTAAATCCTGTTAAAATAATACTCGTTTTGGATGTAAATTCTGGTTTTTGCACAAAAACAGAATACAAACATCCACATGTAACCACTAAAGCAACAATTGCCATAAAAGAAACTATTTTAGTTCCAAAATACGACAATAAATCGCGAATATCCAGTTCTTCCATAGCCACACACCCTATTCTTCTTACAATTATAGCATGAAGCTTTTTTTTTGTACAGATAGAAAAAAACAACTAGCAAATTTCTAGTCATTTTCTTCGTAAAACCCGTCTAACAACTTTTGTGGGTTTGTTTTCGTTAAAAGAGTCAAATAATCTTCCCCCACAAACTTTAAAAGTTTCTTATAAATACTTCCAAATTTTCGAAAAAACTTAGAACCTTCCCGATGAATATCACTTCCTAAAACAAAATAACGTTTGTCTTTCAAAAGCTTTTTGGCCAATTTTTCAGCATGACGACCATACTTTCCATCGAAAGATTCAAAATTACCTTGTAATAAAATACCCATATCTGTATATTTATCAATTAACTTTGGATTTTTTTGAAAAAGTACATAACGTTCTGGATGAGCAAGTACTATATGAACACCACTAGAGATTAGTTCAAATAGCATATCCAAATCCGAATGCATATGTTCTAACAAAGGAAGTTCTACTAAAAGATAATTCGTTTGATTAATTGTAAAAATATCTTGGCTTTTTATTTTTTGAACAATATCTTCAAACAAATAAACTTCATTTCCTAAATAAAGTTTCAAATGAATATTTTCCCTTTTTATCTTTTCTTTTAACTCTTTTATAATTTCCTTTTTCTTTTTATTATCTGCTACATATTCGGTATTTTCCATATAATGTGGCGTAATAATAATTTTTTCAAATCCTAAACCTTCCATTTGTTTTAGGATAGACAAACTTTCTTCTAATGTTCTTGCTCCATCATCGATTCCATATAAAATATGGGAATGTACATCAATCATTTGTATAATAATCGTTATAATAAGAGCTAGAAGAATTATTAGATACTTTGTTTAAAACAACCCCTGCAATATCTACTTCTAAATTTTGTAAACTTTTAATTGTATTTTCAAGTAAATTCATTTTTGTATAGTTAGCAGCACTTACTACCACTACTTTATCTACATATTTGGTAAATACCAAGGAATCCGTTAATCCATTAATGGGCGTACCATCAAATATAATAACATCAAAATCTTTTTGAATTTGCTCTAAAAAGACTGCAATGTTTGGTGAATCCAAAAGTTCACTTGGATTTGGAGGGACAACGCCTCTTGTAATAAGAAATAAATTTTCAATATTGGTTTCTTTTACATATTTTTTATATTTCTTTCCTTCATCATTAACCAAAAGTTCAGAGAAACCATTTTTGTTACTAGCTTTAAATACTTGATGCAGTCTTCCCAAACGTAAATCAGCATCTACAAGTAAAACTTTCAAATTCTTTTGGGCAAAAGAAACAGCCAAATTAGAACTAACAAAACTTTTCCCTTCTCCTTTAACAGAAGAAGTAACAAGAATCATTTTTCCTTTTTTAAGTTTTAAAGAAAACTGAATATTGGTTCTAATAACACGTATAGCTTCTGCTACACTGGATTTTGGATTTTTATTAACAATTAACTCATCCATTATTTTTTACCCCCTTTGTTTTTACTCTTTTTCTTTTTGTTTTTATTATTATAGTCTGGAATGGAACCAAGGACTGGAACATCTACTCTAGCTTCTATTTGACTTGTATTTTTAATCGTTGTATCAAAATAATACGCAATAAACACAAGAACAAAAGCAACGACTAATCCAGCTCCAAGCGATAAAACTGTAGCTCTTTTAATTCCCATATTGCTTGCTTTTGTAGCAATACTTGGCGTATCTAAAATACTAACGTTAGAAACATTATAAATCGATTTAACCTCTTCACTAAATACATCGGCAATTTTCTTAACAATATGATAAGCAAGTTCTGCATTTTCATCTGTCACCGTAATTTTAATAATTTCGGTATCTGTAACGCCTGTAACAGAAATATGTTTTGCAAGAGTTTCTACATCATAACTAAGGCGTAAATCACGAATAACTTGTTCCAAAACCTTTTTAGATTTTGTAATTTCTTGATAAGTTGCAAGTAATTTTTGATTGATATTTAAATCATTCGTACTAATAGCTGCTTCATTATCTTTATTTACATTCGTAAATCCTGTTAAAATAATGGACGTAGATGATTCATATTTAGGCACTTGAAGCACTGTTAAATAAAACATGCCAATGCAACAAACACTTAATGTTATGGCAATAACATATAAAATTTTAGATAGGATATATTCTCCTAACTCTTTTAGACTAATTTCTTCCATAGTCAACCTCCCAATTTGCGCAATAATCTACCACAAAATTGCCAAAAAGTCAAATACTAGCGACAAAATTTTCCATTTTTCTCTATTTTTTCCCTTTTATTTCAAAAAATTGAGTACCAAATCCACCATAATTTCTTTTTCTTTAGGATTCGATTCTGCAATCAAAAGTGTAATGGCTGCAAGCGTATTATTATCTAAAATAGAATGTCCATCTTGATATAAAATACCATAAAATTGTAAAAAATAAATAAACAAAGTAGCAGCTATTCTTTTATTTCCATCAATAAAAGCATGATTTTTTATAATCAAATAAAGAAAATTAGCAGCTTTCTCCTCTATTGTAGAATAAACATCCTTACCTGCAAAAGATTGATAAATATCCCCAATAATTGATTTTAATCCCCTATCTCGTTCTAAAGCGAAAATAGAACTTTCTTCATTGAATCTTAAAGTATTTATAATTGAAATACAATTTTCATAAGTAATCACTTCATCACTTATATGACCCTTTGCTCTTTTTAACGTTCTATGATCATAGTCATCTAGTAAATCAAGAGCTTTTGTATAACTTGTAATAACTCTTAAGATTTCTTTACTATCCACGGCATTAGTTCTATCATATCCGCGATTTGCTATATCTAAAAGCTGTACTGTTTTTTCTAGATATGCCAGTCTTCTTTCATTTACAGCATACCCTTTAATCATATAATCTTTTAATACAGTATTTGCCCACTTACGAAATAAAATTCCATTTTTAGATTTAACCCGATAACCGACACTAATAATTACATCTAGATTGTAATAATCAACTTTATAAGTTTTTCCATCTTTTGCAGTTGTCGCAAATTTTGCGACAACTGAATTATTATCCAACTCCTCATTAAGTGCATTATTAATATGCTTGCCAATAGTTTTAATATCTCGATCAAATAAAATAGCAAGCTGTTCTCTATTTAACCACACCGTCTCATCTTTCATATTTACTTCTAATTTTACTTCTTGATTTTCAAATAAAATAATTTCGTTCTTGTTTTTCAATTTTTTTAAATCCTTTCTTCTCACCAAAAATAATAAAAACAGTACTACACCCCTCTGCTAGAATTATCTTCAATAATCTATATATAACATACATTTGTTTACGACGCAAGAAGAAATTACAGGAATTTAACAACAAAAGAAAAAATACCTTAAATTTTAAGATATTTTAAATTTCATTACAGTGATAATGTTTAATAAACTCATCCGTTATAATTTGGTTTCGTTTTTCTCCTTTTCCAGATTTTTCCCAAGGAGTATTCTTTTTATGCGTAATCTTTATAAGATTCTTAGCTGAGAAATCCCCATATAAATTTAAAGTTTCTGTAATACTATTAAAAATTTGCAACCCATCATCTGCATTTAATATTTTACTTTTTGTAAAATTTTCTTGTAACATAGGAAATGCAATAGAATTAGTATCATTGCTATCAGCAAGATCATATTTTTTGAACTTCTTTAAAACACTTTTAACAACTGGCCCATATTTATAAGCATAAATGGTATCTTGAAACATCGGTGCATCATACTTGCAAAGATAATCGGCATAACACAAATAAGTTAATTTTTCTAACTTAAAATGAGAGCATTTCATTTTTGCTAAAATATATAAAGCTATATCTATCCCTTTTAACTTTCTATCTAAAGATACTAAATCAGCAAACTTTTTTATATCACGAATTACTCGTACATCATCAAAATAACTATCTTTTAAAACAACAGAATGAAAATCTTCTTCCTCTGTAGGTATAATGTGTACAGAAATAGGCAAATTATTTCCAAATTTATCAAAAAGAAATTTTTTATTTTTTAAAAATCCTTCTTCATCTAAAGCATCAATTACAATACGTGTTCCTTTTGCATAACAACTAGCTAAAATAATATAATGTGTTTTCATTTTTTATCATTCCTTCTGTGCAAGTTGAGAACTATGTTCCCATATCTTGTATTTTTTCAACAATAACACAATACCATTTCCTAAACAAGCCCCACATGTATCAATAAATACATCCAATACTCTTCCACTCCTAGCACTTACAAAAAGTTGATGTATTTCATCACTACATGCATAGAAAAAACAAAAAAGAATACTATAAAGTACAGGATATTTAACCCCATAACTATTAAAGGTAAGAAAACTAAAAAAACCAAGTAACAAATAAATAGTAAAATGAGCACTTTTTCTAATAAAAGTACGCAAACTTTTTACTAAGACTTCCTTTTCTTCAAAACTGTACTCTTTATGCCTTACTTTAGCATAGAAATCAATTATTTTAATGGTAAAACCATCACTTAAACTTTCACTAAGTCTTCCATTTTGATGTGAAAACCAGAATATAATACCTAAACAAAGAACCACTAACAAAGTGAAAGTGATTCTCTTATCCTTCATTTAAAACCTCATTGATTCTTTTCTTGGCGGTATTAACGCTACTCATATTCGGTTCCATAACATATAATTTAATCTTCGTTCCCATACTATACGTATAATCCATACTACCACTTCCCGTAACAGCAATAGACTCTATATTCCAAGCTGGCATCTTATCGATTTGATAACGAATAAACGAAGTAATTTCTTCCATTGGCATATCCGTTTGGAAACTTCCATCCAAGGCACTTAAAATGCTATTATACTTACTAATTAATACTTTAGAATTGGTTACTTTATTAATAATGGCGGTAATAACTTGTTGTTGGTTTGCTCCACGATGATGATCTCCTGTTGTATAGGCAAAACGTTCTCTAGCATAAGCTAAAGCTTGACTTCCACTAAAATGGTTCCACCCCTTTTGTACATGAACTCTTTTATCCGTAAAACAAGTAAATGCACTATCAGATTCAATATCAATACCACCAATAACATCTACTACTTTTATCACAGTATTAAAGTTTACTCTTAAATAATGTGTGATATCAACACCATATAAATTTTCTAATGTTTTAATACTTTTATCAATTCCATAAATACCTGCATGGGTAAGTTTATCTCTCAAACCAGTAGTTCCAGCAAGTTGTACATAAAAATCTCTTGGTGTATTTACCAGTAAAATATGATTTGTTTTTGGATTTACAATAGCAAGTTGATTTACATCGCTTCTACCTCTAACACTATTGACATTTCCATACTGATCAATACCACTAATATACAAAATAAATGGTTCCATCGTAATATCAACTGTACTTGCACTCTCGTTTTTTTCTTCATGAGCTTTTACTTTTACTTCGAAAGTATAAATATACTTAGTAGAGTCATCAAAATTTTCTACTTCTTCTTTAATAAGTCCAATATAACTTGCCTCTAAAACTATAGCATCTATTTCTTTATCTAATAAAGCTTCCGCCATACCAGCAGAACTTTCAAAAGTAACTTCCTCATAAGAAATCTTTTCCGTAAGTTCCTTTACAATATCTTCTTTATATTCATCATCAATATATAGGATTTCTTTATCTTGTAGATTACCTATTTCATTATAATTGCTATCCTTTAATACCAAAACAGAATAAGTTAAAGTATCATAGTCTACTTTCGTATTTTGAAAAAAGTCATAAGTGTTTTTTAAATACTTAGTTCCAAAAATAGACAGAACAGAAAATAATACAATAAATACCATAGCAATTCCTTTTGTAATTTTTTTATTTTTACTAAATAAAAAATAAAGTAAAATAACAAATACAATAAATAATGCTATGCCTCCCCAAGTTAAATACTTAGCAGGTACTACATTTAATTTGAAAATATAATGTCCAAATACTCCAAAACTTACTATAAATATTAAAGTAAATAATATCTCGATAATGAATAAAACTATATTCTTTTTATCTTTTTTCATAAACTACCTCCAAACATCCTTGTTATTTTAGCACATTATGCTTACTATTTAAAATAAAGATTTTACATTTTATGCAACTTATAACTTTCAAAAGCAGATTTTATGACATCATCCATATCATAATATTTATACTCAGCAAGTCTTCCGCCAAAAATAACATCATTTTCTTTTGAAGCTAGAACCCTATATTGTTCAGCTAATTGATTGTTTTTATCATCGTTAATTGTATAATACTTTTCCATACCCTCTTTATAATCTGCAGGATATTCATAAGTAATGACTGTTTTATCACTTTGCGTATTTTCAAAATGTTTATGTTCAATCACTCTAGTATAATCCACTTCATGCCCGGTATAATTCACAACCGCATTTCCTTGATAATTTTCTTTATCTATTATTTTTGTCTCAAAACGTAGGCTTCTCCAATCAAGTGCACCTAAAGAATAATGAAAATATTCATCGATCGGACCTGTATAAACGATCTTTTTTGCAATTGATTTATAATAATTTACATTATCAAAAAAATTAGTGTTTAGTTTTACCTCTATGCCTTCAAGCATATTCTCTACTAATTTTGTATAACCTCCAATTGGAATTCCTTGATATCTATCATTAAAATAGTTATTATCATAAACCAATCGAACTGGTAATCTTTTAATAATAAATGCTGGCAAATCTTTACAATCTCGATTCCATTGTTTTTCCGTATAACCTTTTACTAACTTTTCATAAATAGTTCTTCCAACTAATGAAATTGCTTGTTCTTCCAAATTCATAGGTTCATGATCAATTTCTTTTTTCTCCTCATTAATATGTCTTAAAGCATCTTCAGGAGTAAAAACATCATCCCAAATCTTTGAAAAAGTGTTCATATTAAATGGCATATTATATATTTCATTTCCAATTCGTGCTACTGGTGAATTCGTATAACGATTAAATTCTATAAAAGAACTTACATATTCCCAAACATCTTTATAATCGGTATGAAAAATATGTGCACCATATTTATGTACGTTTATCCCTTCTATCTCTTCCGTATAAACATTTCCTGCTATATGATTTCGTTTATCAATTACTAAAACTCTCTTTCCATCTTTTTTTGCTTGTTCTGCAAACGTAGCACCAAATAAACCAGTGCCTACTACTAAATAATCATATTTCATTTTTAAATTTCCTCCTATTTTTTAATTTACTAATTACAGACAATAAGAAACTATCCTTTTGTATAAACAATATTATTAGATAAATTGTAATTCCTAAAAAAATCTGCATTACTAAACAAATAAAATGATTTTTAATAAATATAGATATTGGAAAACATATTATAAACATTATTATGGAAGCTAACAAATACCTATAACTAAGTGTTGAAACTTTTTTTAAATCAAAAAATTTTCTTACATAAATACATTGTATTATCATAACAACTAACTCTGCTATAACAGTTCCAATGGAGGCACCAATCGCTCCGCACTTTCGAATTAAAAACAAATTCATAATAAAATTAATAATAGCTCCAAAAAGGACTGAAACAGTAAATTCTTTTTGTCTTTTTGTAGGAATTAAAAACTGCACTCCCAAAACATTACTCATTCCAATAAATAATAAAATGGGTGAAATAATACACATTAAAGTAGATACTTGTTCATAGCCTTGACCAAAAAATAAAGCGACAAAATTTTTAGATGTCAATAATACTCCAAATATCATTGGAAACGATATCAAAAATACAAAATTAAAAGATTTAAAAATATATCTATTTATTAATTCTTCATCTTTTTTAGCAAAAATATTAGCAATTCGAGGTACCATAACCGTTCCCAAAGAGGTTACTATAGTTAATAAAAGCTTTATAATTTTCTGTGACTGTTCATAGTAACCTAATATCGACTTATCCAAAACCATAGTCCCAATCATTATTTTATCTAGTACAGTGTAAATTTGGACAGCAATCTGAGGAATAAATAAACCAACTGTATATTTCAAATGCTTTAATAATCCAAATTCATTTAAGTCTGGTTTTACAAGAATTTTAGGTAAATAAAACCACAAAGAAATATTTCCAAAAAAAGTTGAAAGAACATAAATCCATATATAGGTCCCCAAATCGTCTACATTCTTTACAAATAAAAATATACAAACAATACTAATAAATCGAATGATCAAATTTCTAAATAATATTTTTTTAAATTCTTCCAAACCTTGATAAAACCAACTAATATCTAAACTTTGGGCAAATAATTCTAATAACAATATTCTAAAGTACATACTATAAGCATTAAATTTACTAACAAAACTAATGTAAAAAATAACAATAGAAATTAGCATAGTAATTATTCTCAATAAAACTAATTCCCAAAAAGTTTTACTATAATCTTTTTTTCTATTTTGTTGATAGGCGATTTCTCGTTGACCATAAGTAGCTATTCCTAAAGAGCCAAATAAAATAAAATAAGTTGCAATAGATAAGGTATAACTGTAAATACCTATATTTTCAGCTCCCAATACTCTAGCAACATATGGGGTTGTAACAAATGGTAAGACTAATATAAATATTTGATATATTAAATTATATATATAATTATTTATAATCTTCTTATGTGTATTTATAATACTCACCTTCATTTCAATTATTAACTATAACTTTTTTATACTATCTAAAAAAACTTAAAAACTTTTTTAAATTACCTAAAATAAATCCTTTAAGCATTCTATATTTAAAAAATACTTTTGCTTTAAAACTATTATCTGTTTTCCATACAGGACAGCTTTTTATTTTTAATTTATTAGATCTTATCCAAACATTAAGCAAAATTTCTGATATATAACCATATATACGAGCTTCATTTGAAGTATATCCTGATAAATCAGTTACTGTTTCTAATTTATTTAAAACTTCAAATAACCAATTATGATATGCTATAAAATCTTTCTTTTTCATTACAAACATATTGCAATAAAAACCTGAATAATCATTCATTACAGAATCAAAAAAGGGAATATACTCTTCATAACCAGAATATATTATATTTTTTAATCGTATTAAATCATGCTCTTTTCCAGCACCATTTTTAAAATAATTATCCCAGATCTTATCTTTAAAATAAAATTTATATGGCAAAATCACATCATATTTTTTCATTATTTTTAATATATGGGCTTCATCTAATAGGCCACGATTAAATAATGAATTTCTAAAGAATCTCCTATAATGAACTAATCCTATAAAATCGGTTAATTCATAATTATGTAAAGCCCAATATATCCCAGTTAACTCACAATAATTTTTGTTTTTCTCAGCAATATTAATACCTGTATCATCTGAAATATAGCCTAACTCCAATTTAGTATTATTTTTTCCTACCTGTATAGGAACATAATTATCTAAATAATCAATCGAAAATGCTTTATGTGTGATTATAAATAATGTACTTTTTTTCATAATACCTCCGTTATTTACTCTTTTATAAAAATAGAATCTATTAAGGCATCTATATTTTTTTCATCTATAAAACAAGATAACTCATCTATTTTACTTTTTATAGTTTCAGAATCTAATTTAGAAAAATCTACTTTTTCTAACTTTTCAATTATTTCTCTAGAAAACCGATACTTTATCACTTTACCTCCCACATAAATAGCATAAGGAGGAACATCTTTAGAAACCACACTCTTAGCGCCAATAACCGCTCCTTGGCCTATAGTGACACCCGACAAAATTGTAGCTCCATAACCAATCCAAACATCATCTCCAATAACAATATCTCCCTTAGTCTCAGATTCTGGTTGACCAAAATATTTTGCTTTAAATGGGTATGTTGATATTGTATGATAATTATGTTCTCCTCCTAACATAAATACTACATCAGCAGCTATGGAACAATAATGTCCAATATATAGTTTTGAATTTTTTCCAGAGTGTGTAATCACATTTAAATCTCCGTAAGAACCTTTCCCTACTTCTATTAAAGAAATGTCAATTTTTCTGACAATATTAGTACAATTATGTCCATTCTTCTTTCTATATTGATAATTATTTAATTTAGTTCTAATTCCAAACATACTTTTACATCCCTTCTAATAATGTTATTTGATACAATAAATTTTTTAGTCATTATTAAATCTTTCTAGCCAACTATAAAAATCATATTTTATAATAATATCTTTATCTATTTCGATAAGCGGATCTTTTAAAAACTTCACTATATCAGCTAAATTATCGACCCCTATAATAAAAATATTGTTTTTATTATAAAAATCATATTTTACAATATTTTTGTAATTTGTAATCAATTTTTTTTTTAAAAATAATGCTTCTAAGCTTCTCAGAGTTAAACCAGCTTTTGAATCACACCCAATATCTAAAATACAATTAGATGCATAAACTTGTTCTAAATAATCTTCATAACTTATAAAATCTTGCAAGTTTTTTATAATATTAAAATTACATACAAGAGAATATTTTTGAAAGTTACTTTGCAAGTCTAATATATAATCTTCTCGATTTTTAGCAAAACCTAAAAAAATAATGTCATATTTTTGGCAGGTTTCTTTTAAAGGTACTTGTAATGAATAAAATTGCGGATTAAAACTAATTCTATAAGATATACTATCTTCTATGTTAAACGTATAATAATAATCAATATTTTTATTTAAAAACATTTTTTTATGATAATCAACTATTTTATTCCAAAAATAAAGATAAATAACACAACTTGGATTCCGTTTTTTTATATAAGAAATTAAAGATTTATTATACATGGTATCAAATATTATTACTTTATCATAACTTTTTATTTTCTTTTTCCAATCTGCATAATAAAAAGATAATAATGATAATGAAAATTTAAAATATATTTTAAAAAATATATTTTTCGAATCTATTTTATATATATTACAAATATCATTATAATTAATGTATTTTAGAAAATAATCATCACGCTTTTGACGCAAAATCAATGTTTTCATTAAATACCTCCTAATTATTTAATTATGTTTATTTAAACGAATTGTGTAATTTTTAAATATACTAATTCCTAAACAACCAATATCAGATGTTTGGTACCCATTTTTCCACAATACATATGGCAAAGCTAATTGATCACGCATGCTTTTAGTATTACAAAATTCGTTCCACCATGCTTCTAAAATAGACATTGCATTTTTATTTTGCATATCAACTACAATAACGCCAGCTTCAAACATTCCATAATGCTCAGGAAAACTTTCTGATTTATATTTTATCATTTGTTCATTTATTTGATGATAATTCCCACGTTTCCATAATTTACAGGCTTTAGCTTCATTGTATATACAATCTCTTGCGCTATGCCTATGCAATGCGAGACCTGTTTTTTTAGAGCAAAAAGTGATCATCTTTCTAATATCAGAAATTACTTGAATACTACCATCTATATAAATTGCATAATCATAACTTTCAAAAAAAGAAAAGGGATGTAATTTTATATAGCGATTTAACAATACATTGTTATTTAAATCGATTTCATCTGGTATTTTTATTATTTTAAAATATTCTTCATATTCTTTATATTTTTGAGGACAATTAGTAATTAAGTAAAAATCAACATTATTAAACTTTACTAACGGGATCTTTAAATCATCATAATTTCCTACAATGCAAGTATAAACTGCTATTCTTTTTTTTGTATAATCCTCTTTATTATTTTCATAATTTTCTTGATAAACCTTACGAATATTATATTTCTTTCGTATAACTTTAGTAGCACAATAATCATGTAACCATTTATGTATCTTCTTAAATTGAAAAGATTTTAGATACTTTTTTATAACCATAATATTACAGCCCAAATGGTATTCTTTGCTATCTTTTAATTCAATATTTTCCTTGTTTAACTTCTCAATTATATCATATAAGTTATTTTGCATAGTAGTAGCCCTCCTCTTAAAATAAAAGTTGCTGAAACGCATCAAATGATACCGCTGAAAAGAAAACCAAATTTTCAAATATTGCTAGTAGAACAATTACAACATTATAGTTTAACTTGATTTTCAAAAAACTTGTATATTTTACATCATAAACATAACTAACTAAAAGCATTATATAATTTAAAATCCAAATAGGTCTTGCCAAACGTATAAAATTTACATCGAATCTTAAAAAAGGAATCAAAAATAAAGTAGCAAGATTTAAATATTCCATAAATTTTACAAATCTATATTCCTTAGTATTCTCATTACAATTATTTAATATTTTTATTGTTAAATTACGGATCATAAAAAAGTTTAAGATAAGAATCCCACAATAAGCAATAAATCCTAAAAAGCCTGCTGCTCCAGATGAATAAAAATAACGAGTAATTTTACCACCACTTATAAAATGAGAAAAAAATTGAATAATTAATTCTTTTTGAAAAAAAGTTAAGAACAAAAATATAACACAAAGAGTTAATATGAAAGGAACAAAACGTTGAATTTTTTTGTTTTGTAAAAAGGGAATTAACAATAAATAAAAAATAAAAGAACTATGAATACTAGCTGCTAATAAAACAAATAACATACCTTTTAAAAAATTTTTAATATTTTCTTCTGCAAAAAATCTTGTTGAGCAAATAAATAAAGCACTAGCTACTAAAAAACGAAATTGTATGCAATCTAAAAGAAACGGAAATATTAAATATAACAACCAAAAATAACGTTTTTTTCTATAATCGGTTACAAAATGTTGTAAAGTAGAATTAATTGTCATAAAAGCCATTAATGAGAATATAGTTTTAAAAACTCGATAATTCAAATGTAAAAGATTGCCAAATTTACAGAGATAAAGCCAACCAATTCCTGTAGACAAATAATTTCTTCCTGCTCCAATAACATCATAAACCATCTTATAATTATTAAAATCAGGTATATCAGTTTGTACAAATACAATTAAACCTAAAAACAAAAATACTAATAAATCATAATGTTTAATATTCCTAAATAAAAAACCTACTATAATTAATAGAATATATAATATAAAAAACATAATCCTATTCACCTACTCTCGCTTTTATAATAGAAAGAAAATCAACAATGCATGAATCAATAATTCCATATTTAAATACGGCTTTAAATATATTTTTTATTGCTTTTAGAACACTTTTATTTTTTAAAGCAATATATCGCAGTTCTAACAATTCATTTAATTTTTGCAAATATTTTAAATCCTTTTGAGCAACATTGTCTACTTGTTTTAAATAATTAAACATTTCAACGTGCTCTCTCATAAAAATATAACACGATTCCATTCTTTTTTCACAACTAGTTTGCCTATTAAGTCCAATCGTATTTGCTGAATGAATTCGATATTGAATTAATTCTTTATTATAAAAATATAAACCACTTTGTTGAGCAGCTATTACATTTAATAACCAATCATGTGGTACATTTAAATTACAACTCAAAAAAATATTCTTTAATTCACTCCTAAAAACACATGTACAACCAGGAGATATATTATATGTTAAGACTCTTTTCAAACAAATAGAAACACAATCATTCTTCTTAATATTTTTTCGGATAAGATTATTATTGGAAGAAAATAAACGTTTTTGATATTTTATCGCATTATTATCTTGAAAAAATTTTTGAAAAGAACAATTCAAAGTTAAAATATTAGAATTACTATCCAAAATATCTACCATTTCTTTAATCTTATTTTTATCCCATATATCATCTTGATCACATAAAAATATATAATCTCCACTGGTTTTAGAGATTGACTTTTTAAACGAATAAATATAGCCATGATTCACAGTATTTCTTACTAAATGCCAATTTATAAGATTATTTTTTTCAATATAATCATTAACAATATTTACTGTATCATCAGTAGAAGCATCATCTACAATAATCACTTCATCAACTTTTTTAGATTGCTTATTTAAAGAATCTAATTGTTGAAAAATATATTTAGAACCATTGTAAGTTGTCATGGCAACTGATATCATACAACCATCTTCTTTCAAATTAAATTTTTCAATCTATTAAAATCCAATCCTTTTCATAAATATCTGGATTTGGTCCAAAGTTTAACCATTTTCTTGGAGCGATAACTATTTTATCATTATTTCTAGATAAAAATTGTGCCCACCAACTAAAGGTACTATTTGAAATAATAAAATGCTTACATTTATACATTAATCTCAACTTTTCCCAAACAGGATCATTGCCTTCCTCAAATATAGTATTTTCTGGAAATTTCATATTTTGCTTAACCCACTCAATATCATCTGAAAAAATAACAAATCGTGGATTTTTTAACTTTTTACTCATAATCTCAATAGCTTTATAAAAATACTTATCATCACAAATAAAATGTCTTCTTTTATAGATTTCATTAGTCAAAAAATCTCCACGGCGAATACTAATACAAACCGAATTTTCAGATTCAATAATTTTATATAAAGAAAAATTTTTTTCTAATTCTTTATATTTTGGAGTAAACTCCTTTTGAAGATCTTCTTTAATCTCTTTAAAATATTGCAAAGATTCAAAGTACCCATAAAAAACTTTTCTTTTGCGAATCTTAAAATGAAAAGGATAATAACCTATAGTAAACCAATAAATACCAATAAAATTATAAATTTTTTGAATAAAACATTCTATTTTTTGTCGTTTAATATCAAAATTCTGTGGTTTAATTATTTTTTTGGCAAGAAATAAAATTCCAGATAATATAATTAGCAATATTTTTTGAAAAAAATTACAAGAAATATTATCAACTTCTTGAAAATTTTCCAAATTAAAATCATTTAATGAATTTTTAAATCCTTCAGAAGATTTTCCCTTTTTCTCAACATGCTTAAAGCAAAAAAACATTCTTTCATTAGGATAATTTTTCAGCTGCATGGCACGCATTGATGCATATTGAAACATTTGATTTCCTAAACGCCCTTTCATTACTTTATATATCATTAATATCGCCTCTATTTTTGATTAATATGCCAATTATTATACATTCCTAAATACTCTTTATTTTCTTTTGAATCACTAGACCATGGTCCTTTTAATAAAGTATCACTATAAACATAAAAATCTGTTTTAACAACCTTTTTTGATTTTTCAAAAACATTTAACGCAGCTATTTTAACTTCTGAGTTTTGAAAAAAGTTTTCTACAGCTTCTTTAACATATTTAATGGTAAACCCAGTATCTACTGAATCATCAATAACGAGTATTTTTTTAGAATCTTTATATCTACTCCAAACATCTTCATTAAAAATAATATTTCTTTCATAATTATTTTCATGAACATTTGACTTAAACTCACGTTCTCTTAATATTTTTTTTAATTTTGTCGGAATAATTTGTAATAAAGGTTGTACTATTTTTTTTAATTTTCCACCTTTTCTCTTAGCAGATATTTCTAATAAAGGACAATCATTTAGATCTGCTAATTGCTTTCCAATCAGATAAGAACCCCTAGCAACAAATATAACACAATCATACTGGTATTCTTTGCTTATTTGATTATGTAATTTTTTTGTTTCCTCTTCTAAATTTTCTATAGATACCTCTAAAAATTCCATTTACATCACCTCTTTTTAACATTTTTAAACCTCTAACGATTTTTGTATTAAAATGTGCTATTGAAAGACACTTTTTTTCATAATAACTATCTAATATGTTTTCTGAAAGCAAATCTTTTTTTTCAAAAGAATTTAATATACAATAATTCCTACCTAGTTCATAAAAAGTATGTGCATCACTTCCCACCACTTTTCTTAAATGTAATTTTTCAGCAATTTTTTCTTGTTCTTTAGAAAAACTACTCTTTATATTCCTTCCGTTATGAATTTCGATAAAATCAACATCGGAAGCAATACCTCTCAAGGCTAACTCATTAATGACTGTTTTTGCTCTTTTCTCATCATAAGGATGAGGAATGTAAACCAAACCATTCTGCTTTTTTATTTCAATAACTGTTTCTTTAGCAGTTAGATTAGGTTCAATTTTCTTTTTTAAAAATAACCCTATAATTTCTCCATCTGACGTAAAAATTTCTTCCCCAACTATTACTATAATACCATATTTAGAAAGAATTCTTTTATATTTAATAGCACCTTTTATTTCATTATGGTCAGTAATAGCAATGGCTTTAATCTTTTTTATTTTGCACATTAATAAAATAAACGGCCAGGTCAACATACTATCTTTAGAATAAATAGTATGAACATGAAATTCTACCTTCAAAATATTCTGCTCCTTTCTAAATGATTAAAATAAATTGTAAAAAAAAAGCTATATAAGGCACCTACCTAGTATATAGCATCTTGTAAATTTTTGTACCCTTTTTATTCCTATTAATTCCTACTCTGCTCCATCTTTTTTAAAGACTTGCATCATTGTTTTAAAAATAATTTCTAAATCTAATTTAAAACTTTGTATTTTACTATATTTTCTTTCAAATACTAATCTTTCATAAAAACTAGTATTGCTTCTGCCATTTGTTTGCCATAAACCTGTAATTCCTGGTTTGGTTGAAACAATGGCTTTATAGAACTCTCCCATATCCTCTTTTTCGCGAGGTAAATAAGGACGATTACCAACTAAACTCATTTGTCCTAAAAATACATTAATAAATTGTGGTATTTCATCTAATGACGTTTTTCTTAAAAATTTTCCAATCCTTGTAATTCTTGGATCATCTTTCACTTTTTTATTTACAAAATATTCATTTCTAAATTTTGGATTTTTTCGCATTAGTTCTACTAGCACATCATCCGCATTTGGCACCATGGTTCTAAATTTATACATATAAAATAATTCCCCATTTTTGCCAATTCTTTTTTGTTTAAAAAATATACTATTATGGTCTCTATTTTTAATAGAGACAGCTTTTATTATAAAAGCTAAAGGAATCATCATCAGTATTCCAAAAAAACCTACAAGAATATCAAATATACGTTTAACAGTTACATAAAATATCTTATGAATACTAGTACTTGCATCTACTTTTTCTTTCAACATCACACTATCTGAATTCATAACCTATATCCTCCCTAAATACATTCTTTTATAACTCTACTCTCTTTTTAGATTATAGCATAAGCAAGTAAAATTGGCTATAGTATA
This sequence comes from uncultured Bacilli bacterium, assembly GCA_949025205.1. GTDB lineage: Bacteria > Bacillota_I > Bacilli_A > RF39 > UBA660 > MGBC108787. Next base: position 23,491 of record CARMXJ010000005.1, read on the forward strand.
ACACAAATTTGACAAAAGTCTACAAAAAATTACAAATTTGTACCAGAATAGGCATTTTTTTACTATATTTTTTATTTTTTTTTTGGTACTAACTAATCATGTCACTTAAATCGTATTTTTATTCAAGCAAAAAGAAAAAAAGCTATTCGTTTTCACCAATAGCTTCTTCTGCCATTTCTTTAAATAGATCAAAAAACAATCTAGCAACTTCTTGTAATTCTTTTTCATCTGTTACTCTCTCTACAGATTCTTCCCCATCTTTCATCACTCTTCTTGCAATAAATTGATTTTGTTCAATCAAATTTTCTTCTTTATCTACTTCGATTAAATAAAGATAAGTTGCATCATTATGTTCTACCATATTGGCAACGGTATAATCTTTATCTTCTTTATTTTCTTCAATCGTTAAAATATCATATAATGCAATCGGACTCATTATCTTCCACGACCCCTTTCTTCTAATTTACTAGTATCAAGACTAGACATATTAAAGTAACCTTCTTCAATTCCAGTATCTTTATTAATAGCTCTATAACCGATTTGTACAGCTCCCATGTTTTCTATAGCAACCAAATCAGCTTCTGTATAAAGAAAATTATCATTTCCTAAAAAAATCTCTGTACCATTATAAGAATAAATAATTCCTGTAATTTCTTTTCCACTCTCTGCTTCACAATAAGGCGTTAAAGGCTCATTTTCTTTAGCAGCCCTATCAAAACTTCTGTATACTTTTGATCCAGGCTTATTGTATACAACATCGCCCCACCTTAAATGAAGATTTTCTTCGATTGCTTCATCCTCTACAATATTCTCTTCTACATTCGTTGCCTTAGAAACGTTTTCTTCTACCGTTTCCTTACTTTCTATATGTATATCTTCCTTAACTTTATTCTTTTGAACAGCTGTTTGTTTTTCCTCCTCTTTTTGCTTCTCCAAAGTATTAAAAGCGTTTACTGTCTCTTTAGAACTTGAAAAAGATAAAGCATCTTCATTTTGAGATTGTGTATTGAAGGTAAGCATTGCACTTATAGACTCCTCTTTTTCTGAAACTCCAAATGAATTAGAAACATTAAAAATATCTCCATCCCTTTTAATAGACACTTTATTATTCTCTATTGTTGTTTCTTTTTCGATACGAACAGACTCTTCTTTAGCATCTACTTTATCTAAATTAGAAGCAATAGCAAATCCAGAAATTACCGTAACTCCAAGTCCAATAGCGATTCCACCAATACTTGCAAGTTTTACTTGTTGATGTATTCTTTTTTTATCCTTAGGTTTTCGAATTCCTTTTATTTTAGAAACAATACTATTTCCTTTACTTGGTAAAGAAGCCAAGCTGCTTTTAATTTTTGAAAGTTGTTCAGAGATGAAAAAATATCCTTTTTCCATTAATAGGCGTGGAATTCTTTCCATTTTAGCTTGCACATCTGCAAAAATCGCCCATTTTTCTTCGTCGGTAAAACTAAACTTTTTTAATGTAGGAGATTCTTCCATAGCTGTTAAAATAGAAGCATATATCTCACTTAACCGAACAGAAACTCCATTTGTTCTGAGCCAAGCTTTCGTATTTTCATAAAAAGTAAAGAATTTATCGCGACCTAATTGAAATAACTCCTTTTTAAGAGGTTCCATTTCTGCTTGAATAGCAGGAACTTCTAAAACATTTTGCGCTTTCCAAAAAGAAAATTTACTCAAAATCTTTTCTCTTACCTTTTCTTGTTCTTGTCCATACATTGGATTGATTTCATATTTTTGAACAAATGCATCCATTTGGTTACTTAATTTAGAATATTCTAGTGTTAATTTTTTATAATCCTCTTCTTTAGAACTCAAAACACATACAGATGTACCATTTGCACTTATAACTGAAGAAACCAAGCCCTTGTGCAACTGAGTAGAAGCTTCCAATTCCATATCTTCCATTTTTACTTTGCATTCTTCTATATTTTTAAATAAGGTAACATATTCTTCTTCCATCTCTGGAGTAATTTTATACATTTTTAATTTTTCTTTTAAAATAGATATTACAGAGACAGAATCATTTTTGGCAATCTTTTGGTTTTCATAAATTTTTTGAATAGAAGCAAGATCAACATATTGTTCCGTTACAGAAATTACTGAATCTGCATTTTCAGAGAAAAGCAATTCTTTTGCTAATTGTTCTTCTTCTATTCTAATTTCTTTCGTTACTTCGGTAAGTAAAGCATTATACTTCAAAAACCGTGAATAATAAATCTTTGGAAGGTTGTATTTTTTCCCAGCATATTTAAATTTCTTTCTAGCAACTTTTATTTTAGAGTTTTCAATATTAGAAAGCACTGTCTCCAAATATTCTTTTTTACCCTGCAAAGAAAGACTTTCATAAAAATCATAATCAATTATTTTATCTTTTTTCCATTCCTCTGTAGTTTCATCTTTTTTTAAATCCAAATCTATTTTTTTGCACATTTTATCCAAAGAAGAAAGTGCTTCTTTTACTTGTGTTTTCAATTTTTCAGAAGTAACTCGGACCATTTCATTTGATAAATAAGCCGTTTTCTTAAAATTAAGATTCTTTCTAGCTTCCGAAACACTTTCTTTAATTTTATCAGCTTCTGTTTTCAAATCATAGAATTCATCTGGAGTATAAGATTTTCCTTCTCTTTCATTTTGCATTTTTTCTACAAATTGCTCATCAAAACGTATTGCTTTTGCAAATTCATTAAAAAACTCTTCTATATAATAATTGGACTTCTCTCTTATATTATTTTTACTCGGAGTATACTCCTTAACAAGAGAATAGGTTGCTTCTTGTAATTTTTTCTCCAAAAAAGAAGCGCGTAAAATTGTTTTGATATCTTCAAAATCTTTTTGAACTTCTTCAAGGGTTGCTACTAAAGAATAAGTAAAATGATAATGATGTAATATATTAATCATTCCCATTAAGGAACGTAAAAATTCATACTCTGGTGCAACAAATTCAAATAATTTCTTTTCATCTTCTTCATTCGTTATAGTATCATAAAGGGAATTGTATTTTTCTTTTAACTCTTTCGCTTGATTAGAAAAAGTTTCAAAATCTGATAATTCTTTTATATCTTTTTTACCATCCAAAATATCTTCTATAAATTGATTAATTTCCTTTTTTACCGCTAGAACGTTGCTATTGTAAATCTTATTAATTTCTTCCACTCTTTTTCTATCCATAAAAACACTCCCTTTTTGCAATAACGCAATTATAACTTAATATTTTAAAAAGCGCAAATGTTAATTCAAATAAATTTCTAATATGTTAGATAAAATAATCGTTTCTCCAGTTGGAATACTGGTAGAAACTACTTTTCCATATCCATTCAAATGATAAGGAAGCCCAAGCAAGTTACAAAATGTCACAATTTCATTCGTGCTCCAACCCACTACATCAGGCATAATATAAGAAGTTGCATTAGTAATAAGCATCACTTTAGAACCCACTAAAACTTCTTGATTTTTTAACGGATATTGATTGGTAACATATTTTCCATCTCCTAAAACAATGGGAATTAATTTTTTATTCTTTAAATCTTCAACACTGGTAACCACTTTACTCGAAATATAATGGCTTAGCTTTACTATTTTTGTTGTATCTACATCACTGGGGGTTTCAATAATATGCATTGCTTTTGCAGTCTCTTCTACAACTGTATTCACTACATTAGCAACATCATTCGTTCCCCCAACCAATCTTTTAATTGCAATATAGACAATGTATTTAGGCTCATCATAAGGAAATAAACCAGCAAAACTTTTAATATAGTCATACTCTCCAGTTAAATATCCCCCTTTAGGACTGGCAATTTGAGCTGTACCTGTTTTCCCAATCAAAGAAACATTAAGTGGGGCAAAACCACGACTGGAATCAAATCCATCGTAAATCACTTTATACATTAAATCTTTCATTTTCTTTATAGTTTCAGAATTAGCTACTTTTGCTATTTCTTCACGACCATACTCTTTTACCGTATTTCCATTTTCATCCACTACTTTTGAAACAATATAAGGCTTTAACATCACTCCATCATTGGCAAGAGTCGTTAGGGCTTGTAACATTTGAATAGGAGTAACTGTAATTCCTTGGCCAAAAGAAGCCGTTGCGAGTTCACTTTCGTACATGAAATTGATTTTTCCATCCAATTCTCCTGGTAAAGGAATGCCAGTTGCAGAACCAAATCCTAGAACTTCATAAAAATCACGTAATTCCTTATAACCTAACTGTAATGCCAAATTGGTAGCAGCTACATTACTGGAATAAGCAAACCCTGTATCATACGTAATATCTCCCCAACCTTTATTGTTAAAGTCATTGATTTTAGTACCATCACTTAATATTTTTGAACCAGAAGTATAAACAGCATTTCCATCATATATTCCCTTTTCAATGGCATCCATAAACGAAAATATCTTCATAACCGAGCCCGGTTCATACGTATAAGATACCAAAGGATTTAAATAACTTTCCAAATCTTCTCTTGTATTCAAATCAAAACTTGGTGTATTTGCGTTTCCTAAAATAGCACCAGATTTTGCATCCACAACAGAGATAGTGGCCCAATCAAATGTATAGTTATCCTTCAAACTATGTATAGCGTTTTCTAAAATCAACTGTATGTCTTGGTCAAGAGTTAAATAAAGGCTATCCCCACTTTTACTTTCTTCTTCAATTACTGGCAAATTAGGAATACGATACCCATATAAATCTTTTTGGTAAGTTAGAAACCCATTCACTCCTTTTAAAGTATCATTAAAATACGATTCCAATCCCATTTCTCCGTTAATTTCTCCCGTATCATCAGACTTTGCATAGCCCAAAATATAAGAAGCATAATTGCCATACGGATAATATCTTTTTGTACTTCCTACAAAATCAATCCCTGGTAAATCAAGGGCCACAATATCATTTTTTTTCTTTTCGGTTATACCTCTTTTTAATTCCACTTGATATAAATTTTCACGAGATAAAAGTTCCAGTATTGTTGCTTCTTCTCTTTCTAAAAGAGGAGCTAAAGCTTTAGCAGTTGCTTCTTTATCTACTACATGTTGTGGATTATTTTCATTCGTCGTTCTACTACTAGACAAATAAGCAATCACGGTATAAGAATTCATATCTACAGCTAGAATGTTGTTATTTCGGTCATAAATAGTTCCCCGAGAAGCATATAACACTTTCTCTTCCGTATTTCGATTATCCGCAAAAGCACGTAAATCAACTCCATCAACATCGGAAGAAACTGATACATACACAAGTTTAATTGCAATTAATAAAAACAAAAAAGAAAGACCAAGCATCGTTAATTTTAAATTATAATGGACACTTATCTTTCTTTTCATTTATAGCACCTTCTAACGATTATCATTAATGACTTTGATATTATCATTATTATACGTTAATCCAGCTTCTTTTGCAACTTCTTGAATTTTATCAAGAGAAGCTAGCTCATTAATTTGCATTCCTAAACTTTCGTTTAAATTCGTTTGTTTACTAATTTTATTTCTCAATTGTTCCACTTGAATATTAGATTCTGAAAGCATAGCTTTGGTAAACACATTGGAAATAGGTACAGCAATTACTAATAAAAATAGCAAAAAATAAAGCATTTTCTCCCCTTTTAAAATGGTAATATTTTTCCCTTTATTCACTTTTCTCATTTTTTATACCCTTTCTATCACACGAAGTTTAGCACTTTTACTTCTGGAATTACTTTTTATTTCTTCTTCACTTGCCACAATTGGCTTTTTATTAACTAATTTAATCAATGGTTTATATTCTTCAGGAATTTCTGGAAGACCTTTTACCATTTCATTAACTTCACTATATTGTTTAAAAATACGTTTTACGATTCTATCCTCTAACGAATGAAAGGTAATAACACAAATTCTTCCTCCTAAATTTAAGAGTTCTATAGCATCTGGTAAAACACTCTCTAAGACATTTAATTCGTTATTGACTTCAATTCGAATGGCTTGAAATATTTGGCGTTCTGGATGCTTCGTATTAAAATATTTCGCCCCAACCGCACTTTCAATAATCGATACCAATTCTTTTGTCGTTTCAATTTTTTTCTCTTTTCGGTAATTTATGATAGCATCTACAATAAATTTACTTCTAGCTTCTTCTCCATAAGAGTAAAACATGGACAACAAATCTTCTTTTGAATAGGTATTTACTACATCATAAGCGCTAAAACTTTGACTTCTATCCATCCGCATATCGAGTCTTCCATCTTGCATAAAGGAAAAACCACGTTCTTCTTTATCAATCTGCGGACTAGATACGCCCAGGTCAAACAAAATACCATCTACTTTCAAAATACCTTCTTTTTTCAAACACTCTTTCATATGAACAAAATTAGAATGAAAAATTTTAAAATTAGAACGAATACTCTCTAGTTCTTTCATCGAATAAGAAATGGCTTCTTCATCGGCATCAAATGCAAACAGAAATCCGTTTTCCACTGCTTCTAAAATTTTTTTACTATGTCCAGCATACCCAAGGGTTGCATCTACAACTACACTTGCTTTTTGTAAATTTAAATTTTCCAGCACTTCCTTTAACATAACACTATAATGTTTCATTAAAAATTCACATCCATAAATAAATTTTCTGCTATATCAGACAATTTATCACTGTTATCCTCCATAAATTGTTCCCACGCTAATTTATCCCATATTTCAATACGGTCGTTAGCGCCGATTACAACACATTCTTTTGTTAAACCGGCGTAACAAACTAGTGGGGAGGTAAGGCAAGTTCTTCCTTGACGGTCAAACTCGCATTCAGTAGCACCAGAAAAGAAGGATCTAATAAATGTACGGGCATCTTTTTTTGTAAAAGGTAGAGTTTTTAATTGGTTTTCTAGTTTTTCCCATTCCGCAATAGAATAAACATACAAACACTTTTCAAGACCTCGTGCTACAATAAATTTTTCTCCCAAAGCATTCCGAAACTTAGAAGGAAGCACAATTCTTGACTTATCATCAATAGTATGATGATATTCGCCCATGAACATTTTTGCATCCCCCACTTTCTACCACAATGTACCACTGTCTACCACTATATTACACGAAACTCACAAAAATGTAAATAGGTTTGAAAAGATTTTCAAAAAAATTTGACAAAAAAAAGACCTTAAGGCCTACTTTAAATTATTTCCTACATACACTCTTTTTCTTGTAACTTCTTCTTCTAAAAATTCTTCATCTCCTGTTAAAACAATCGTATCCATCTCTTGATAGCAACAAGCATTCAACGGCCATAAAAATTTTGGAGCACTGTATTGAATTTTCGTGATTCCCCCACTAATAAGAAGTTTAGTCCCTGTTTTTAAATCTATACTTCCTCTGGCAAGATTTGGAAAAAACTCCTTTTCAGGTGAAATTAGCCCTTTATTTCCTTTATAAAAATCATCTAAAATAACCGGAATACATCCATTATGATAATGACCACATAAAATCATATCGTATTCTTTTAACAAAGAAACAGTTTTTTCATCGTTATAAAAATTAGCAGAATGCATAAGTCCAATTTTAGGAAGATCATGAGGCAAAGCCGTATAAAGTTCTTTTAATTGCAATAAATCTTGGTATTGCACTTCTAGATCTTCTCTTCCACTTTTTCCTACATACTTTCCATACGGATACCAATACGAGTATTTTTGAAAATACCCCATAAACAAGATTTCTTTTCTTTTTAAAATCGAATCATTTAACAAATATACATTATCCAAAGTGCCTACTTCTTTCCAAAAAGCATCATTATAATGATTTTGAAAATCAATATCGATAAAATCATGGCTTCCCAAAACAACAATAACTGGTGCAATAGTAGCAATAGATCTTATAAAGTTAAGCAATTGATTCACAATTTTTTCATTGCTTAAATCACTTGGTAAATCAATTAAATCTCCAAGTAAACAAATATAATGAGCATTTTCTTTATCCAATTGATACTTTAAATTATCCGTTACCTTCGTTGAAACATTTTGACTCAAATGCAAATCCCCTAAAGCATTAATTTTTATATTCTCTAAAACGTTTGAATTATAAATAGTAGTTTCCGTAATTTTTAAATAATCGCTTGGTTTACATCGCATAAGGATTACTCTCCTTATCTAAAGTGTCTTCATGTAAAACAAAAGGTAGATAAAAAAATTTCTTGGTAATATCCAGATAATCTCTAGAATACATTTTCTCATATTCAGATTCTCCAATATATTGTTCCAGTAAAGTTTTATCAAATGCCATTATATCTTCTTTTGATGCAGTAGAAAAAAAAGAATGCAAATAAGTACTAAAAAAACCACATAGTTCTAAATTTTCTTTATTTAAAATATAAAGCAACTTATCTTCCATACCAGAAAATTGTATAGCAGAAACAATTACTAAATAGTCTTTTTGTTCACAAACGCCTATGTAGCTTTCACATTCCCATCCCACTAGATTAATATCCGCTCTCTTTTTTAAATTAGTCGAATAAATAAATATACCTCTATCATTCGTAGAAATCCAAAATTCTTCTTTCACATTATCTATTCTTTTACTTTCAAAAATTTTATGATGTTTTCCTTCACAAAAATGGTTTAATTGTACTATGCCATTTGGCTTTTCAATCCTATAGATTACTTCTTTCCCCATACCAAAATCTCCTTAAGTGCTTCTATTCTAAAGGAAAATCTATTTTAAAGCAAGAAAAAAAGAGCACTACGCTCTACTAGAATATTTTCCATCTTTCGTGGAAATAATAATTTTTTCTCCTGTTTCAATAAATAATGGCACTTTTACTTTATAGCCAGTCTCTAATGTTGCATCTTTCATTGCATTATTCGCGGTATTTCCTTTAACTGCAGGTTCCGTTTCCATAACTTCAAATTCAATTTTTTCAGGAAGACTGATTCCAATAATTTCTCCTTCATAAAAATCAATCATAATTTCTAAATTTTCCTTTAAAAATTTAGTATCTTCTCCTAAAACACTAGAAGCAATTTCAATTTGTTCATAGGTATTTGTATCCATAAATACATAATTATCACCATTTGCATACAAATATTGCATTGGACTTTTGGTAATATGAGCACGATCTACTTTTGTTCCAGAGTTAAAAGAAACTTCTGTAATAGACCCTGTTTTTAAGTTTTTCAATTTCATTTTTACAAAGGCTGCTCCTTTACCAGGTTTAACATGAGAAAATTCTTGAACTACACAAGGAAATCCTTCTACCATAATGGTCATTCCGTTTTTAATATCATTTACACTTACATTCATGTGTAAGCCTCCTTACTATTTGCCTAATTTTGTTTCTTTAAATACTGTTGTTTTTTTACATTTAGGACAATATTTTTTACATTCCATTTTATCAGGTGTATTTTTCTTATTTTTGATACTAGGACGTCTAGAGTATCCACATTCTGTACACTTAAGACCAAAAAACACACGATTTAGATTTTTTGCCATGTAAGATACCTCTCTTTCTTTAAAACTATATGTATTATATAGTAAAAACACTACTTTTGCAAATATTACTAAAACAAACAACGATTTCTTTTCAAAACGTTTGTAAAATTCTTTCTGGAGAAATAAAAAAAGCACCTGAAAATAACTGCTTTTCTTAATAATTTACAAAGACATAATCGCTGACTGCCTTACTAATATAACGATTGATATAGGCAAAAGAATCAGTTTTGCCTTCATAATGGCTAACATTCGGACTAATGGTAACCATACTATATTTTGGATTCTCAAAAGGTGCATACATCACATAACTATTGGTTATCGTTAATACATCGCCCACTCCATCATTATTCCGATCAAAATAGGTTTCACTCGTTCCTGTTTTTCCCGCTGGACGAAAAGAAACATCGGTATATCCAAAACCAGTTCCCAAATTCACCACTTGATAAAACCCTTCTTTAATTCTATCAAAATACGTTTGGTCTAAAGAAAAAGTGTTTAAAACAGTAGGTTCTTGCTCCACTAAGACTTCTCCTTCTTTTGATACAATTTTATCCATTAAAGATAGTTTAAAACGCATCCCATTATTGGCAATGGTATTAATATACTGCATAAGTTGTAAAGGCGTATAAGTATCATACTGGCCAATGGAAAAGTTTAAAAGCAAATCAGGAGCAATCGTTGTTCCTTTTATTCCAGTTACTTCTTTTGGCAAATCAATACCTGTTTCTACTCCTAATCCGAAAGCAAAAAAAGCATCCCGATAAATCGAAAATTCTCTGTCTGTAACATTTAATTTCATATTCTGCGTATACGTTTGTCCTGCCAGTTTTATTGCGAGTAAAAATTGATAATAATTAGAACTTGTTTTTAAAGCCGTAATGTCATCGATATACCCAAGACTTTTATAAGAACACTTCTCTGGAACTAAATAAAGTTTTACACAAGAGTCTTTAATCTTCTTTCCTACTTCTACTAAATTGTTTTGGTAAGCCATCGCCATACTAGCTCCCTTTACCACACTTCCAACTGTAAAAGAAGAATTCACGATATCTGCCTCACTATTAATAAATATATCATCCCCAATATACTTTAAACCTACCATTGCTCTCATGGCTCCTGTTTTGGTATCACTAATTAAAACATAACTTCCATTATAATATTCCGTATTCGGAAGGGTTTTGCCGTTTTTGATTTCGGATTTTAAAATCTCTTCTATCCCTAACTGCATTTCTATATCAATAGACAAAACCAAATCAGACCCACGCTTTCCTTCGGAAACCAAACTAAGCGTTCCATCACGATTTACCAGATACGTATCTTTTTCGCCTCGCAAATAAGAATCATACTCTTTTTCCAAATAACTGATTCCCACTATATCATCTAAAGCATACCCCTTCCCTAAATACTCTGCTTCTAATTCTTTAGGAACACGCCCTACACTTCCAAATAAGCTTTTTAACGTATTGCCATAAGGATAATCCCTTTCAAAATACATCTCATTGGTAATACCCGCTATTTTCTCTTCTAAAACCGTGGCATACTCACTTTCCGTAACTCCCATTTTAATTACTTTTGCATCATAATAATATCCCTTATTCATTAACGCATAAACATAAGCGGCACATCTATCCTTATCTGTAAAAGCAGAAATCATCTCCTCAGTAATTCTATCGAGTTTTAGCAAATACAAATCGTTACTATTTAATTTTCTTTCTTCATACTTTTGGTATTCCTCTTCTGTAATTAATTTTTTTGTTTCCTCTGGATACTGTAACATCCAAAATTTCTTAAGTTCTAATACATTTGCTTCCGTTTTAAACGTTAAAATATCTGCCAGTTGGTAAGCAATTTCCATTTCTTTTTCTGTTCCAATATTATTAAGCTTTCGATATACTATCGTTTTAACTCCTATATTATCTACAAGAACTTTTCCATTAACATCTAAAATTCTTCCTCTAGGAGTAGACAACGACTTTACATATACATTTGTTTTTTCGGCATAAACATTTTGGTAATATTCTTTTTCTTGAAACATGATGTTATATAAAGCATAAATTGTCCCTATTAAAAAAGAAAAACAAAAAAGGAAATATATTTTTTTCATAAAAAACACCTACTATTAGTATTCAAAAAAAACATTTTTTCATACAATATATTAGGTGGTATTATGTATAATATTATAGAAAGGTATATGAACAAAATAACGGCTTCGGATATTGATAATTTTGCTCGTAAAAACAACATTTTCTTAAACGAAGAAGAATTAGAGTTTACTTACATTTTTGTGAAAAAAAATTGGCAAACTGTAATTGCCAATCCTGCTTCTTTAAATCTAGACCGTTACCAAGATAAATTTTCAGAAGAAAATCTATTAAAAATCAAAAAATTATTTAAAGAATATTCCATTCGTTATAAAAATTATTTATAAAATTCTACAATATCTTCTATTAAGTTGGGATTGAAAGTACCTGTTTTTAAACTCTCAATTTCAAATTTATAAGGTGGAAAAGCCCGTTCTACATAAGGTGTTTCTAATATTTTAGGAACATCTTTTAATTTTTCATTCGTTACAACTTGGTATAAAGCATCAAAACCAATTGTCCCCAACCCCAAATTTTCATGGCGGTCTTTGTGAGTTGCCAAATCATTTTTACTGTCGTTTAGATGAATGCAGTGCACACGACCTAACCCGATAAGAAGATCCACCTCATCTAATATTTTATCAAAATCTTGTATATCATAACCTGCATCATTCAAATGACACGTATCCAAACAAACTCCGATATTTTTAGAAAAAACATTGTCTAAAATAATTTTAATTTCTTCTAAAGTACATCCAAGCTCAGTACCTTTTCCAGCCATCGTCTCTAGTAAAATCATCGGTGCATCTTCTTCTATAATAAAATTTAGAGCATCACTAATATTTTGTAAAGCAATAGCACGTTCTATACCAACTGCACTTCCTGGATGCACTACGATATAAGAAACACCTAAAGTTTGACACCGCTTTAATTCTTGCTTTAAAAATTGAATACTAAATTGCCATTTTTCTTCATCCTTATTATTTGCTAAATTAACAATATAAGGAGCATGACAAATTACATTTTTTATATCGATGTGATTTTCTTTCATCAAAGCATGCGCTTTTAGCGTAAGCTCTCTATTTAATTCTTTTCGTACTGTATTTTGGGGAGCTCCCGTATAAAACATAAATGTATTTGCTCCATAACTTAAAGCTTGTTTGGCACTTCCCAACAATTGCTCATTTGTAAAATTTACATGACATCCTAAAATCATTTTCTTCACCAAAAACATTATCTCATAAAAGCGAAAAAAAAAGAAGAAAATTTCTTCTTAAACTAACTAACCGTTGTAGTTGTTTTGCCTCCACAATTTGTACTTGCTTTATTTTGGGTAATAGAATTTGCTTTACTACCTGTTGATCCAGGCTCAGCATCATTTATTTCATAACTCTTATTGCTGATCCAAAACCTATAAGAAACAATACCATTACTATCTGGTGTAATTAAAACACTTCCTTGATACTCACTATCAGATTTTTCAAAATAACCTTTGGCTTTTAAGTCAGACAATGAAAAACATACTTGTTGTGTTCCTGTAATTGTTCCATTCAAAATACCAATTTGATAGGCTTGTTTAGCAGAATTTACTAAAGTGTTTCCCTCAATTGCCAAAGCATTCTTTCTCGCCGTAGTTAACATTGTTCCTACATTGGATGAGGCAATTAGAATAATAACTGCCAAGACAACAATTACTGCTAAAAGTTCAACTAGTGTAAATCCTTTTTTATCTTTCATATTTTTCATATTAAGACTACCATCCTTATCTACTATTAAATTTATTATACCCCTAGTTAAAAATGTAGTCAATAAACAATTACCCTACTTTGACAGTTTTACTTTTTTTAACTCTTGTTCCCTTATAAATATAAAACCAGAACTTAAACACTTTTAAACCAAAAGTTTCTGTTAACCTAGACAATATAAGGCTTCATTTGTCAAATTTCAATTATAATATTTGCGTACATTTTTCGGACATTTCTTATTTTTTTGCAATTATTTATATATTTTGCAATTATTTATATATTTAAGGAGTATTTTTTAGTTAATTATTAATTAATAAAAAAACTTTAATGTAAATCTTAATTAAAAATTTCATTAAACCATTTATTTATCTAAAAAAATGATATATTAATGTTGTAAATGAATAAAATTATAAAAAATGTACGCATTTTTTATACAATTGAAAATCTCTTTAAACCCTTATAAATAGGAACTTAGAGGGATTTTATTTTCTAAAAAGTGTTTAAGTTGAGATTATACCCCAGTTGAAAATGTAGTTAATAAACATTTACTTTAAAGTGTCTAATATTCCACTAATCAAATCTATATTGTCAATCGCATCGCTAATACGATCAGTTACTTTTAGATGGTATTTTTCTTTCATCGCCAATACAAAATTCTTGTAATTCTCTCCATTGCGATTTAATTCTTTAAACCAATACGAATTTTCTTTTAAAAAATGATCCATTTTTTGATCTTCCAACAATTTTTGATAAACCACTCTATCCATAATCAATCCTCAAAAATTTTATTAATGGGTCTTGGTTCCACCACTTCAGTAGCAGTAGTGGCTGCCGCTCCTTTACCTGTTAGCTCTTGCACAATTCCTAATGCTTTTTGGGCAGTTGTAATATGTTCTTGTATAGAACTCAAATCAATATTTTTAATTTTATCGGTAATACTTTTAAAATTGTAATCAGTTCCTGTACTCGTTGTTTTGTTCTTTACAAAATAATCTTGCCAAGCGCTCTCTTCTTCGCCATAAATATCATAAATTTCATAAAACTTTTGCCAACTAGATTCTCCATTTTTAATAAAATGAACAAGTTCTGGATGTTTTCTTGCAAAATTTTTAAATTCTTCTTTGGTAGCCATAAAAAATCACCTATTACACTTTATGCAAAAAGGTGATTTTTCTCCACTTAAATCTTAAAATCGTCTAAAAAATCTTCCATAGATAATTCTTTTATTTTAGGTTCTTTTTCTACAACTTCTTCTTGTTTTAATGCACTTTCCTTTTTCAAATAACTTTGAAATTCCGCCATTTTAGAAACAGCATCGATTTTATTTTTCGTTAAGATAGAACCTGTACTTTGTAAATCCATAATGGCAATGTCACTATTTTTAACTTCTTTTATTTCACTATCTGATTTTAATAAAAGAATATCCCTTGCATCTGTTACTATACCTTTGATAATTCTATAGTCAACAGATTTTACTTTCTTCAGCAAACTATTTCCACGTTTTGCTCTTCCCGTCACTTCAAGTTCACCAATTTTAATTCTCTTCGCTGTTTTATGATTGGTAAACACATTTAAATAATCTTCTTCCCCGTAAGACAAAGCACTAACCGCTATATCATCTTTTAAGTTAATTCCTTTTACGCCCGCAGATTTTACTCCTGTAAGAGGAATGAGAGAAGCAGAAAAACGTACATAATAACCAAGTGCACTAATAAAAAGACAGTTTTCTTTGGCTTCCATAACCCCAATAACCGTATCATCTTCTTTTAACTTAATCGCTGCCATTGGTTTGGAATAACGAGTCACTTCATAATCTGCTAGTTTACTCTTTTTAATCATACCATTTTTTGTAGCAGTAATAATTTCTTTTTGTTTGTCATCCATTACAAGAGAAGAAATAACTTGTTCTTCTTGTCCCATTAAAACAATATTATTAATATGTTTACCAAGTTCTTTCCATTTCGCTTCCGGAATTTTATGAACAGGAATATAAAGATAATTTCCTAAATTTGTAAATACAAGTATCGTATCTAGTGTAGTTACTTCATAGATACCTGTAATAAAATCGCCTGGTTTTAAAGTCGTTTCATCATCCCCACGAGAAGCATACGATTTAGAACTTACACGTTTGATGTATCCTTCATTTGTAACAACAACCACGACATTTTCTTTTGGAATCATATCACTCATATCCAGTTTGATTTCCGTAACTTCATCTTTTATTTCTGTTCTTCTTGGATTTCCATATTCCTTCTTAATGGCCTTCAATTCCGTTTTCATAACATATTTTAAAGCTTCTTCATTACTTAAAATTTGTTCCCATATATGAATGTTTTTTGCTAAATTCTCCATTTCCTCTTGTAGAGCTACAATATCGGTATTGGTAAGTCTATAAAGTTGTAATTCAACAATTGCTTTGGCTTGGTCAAAGGTAAAGTCATATTCAGTAGAAAGGTTGGTTATTGCATCACTCTTATTTTTACTACCACGTATAATTCGTATGACTTCATCTAGTATATCAATCGCTTTTACTAAACCTTCTAAAATATGATAATCAAATTTTGCTTTCTTTAAATCCCATTCGGTTCTTCTCGTAATCACATCTTTTTGATGATGAATAAAAGCATCTAAGATTTCTAAAATACCCACAAGTCTTGGTCTTCGATTTACAATCGCTACCATATTAAAGTTATAATTAATTTGTAAATCGGTATTTTTAAGTAAATAATTTAAAATGAGCTCGGCATTGGCTTCCTTTTTTAAATCAATGACAATTCTCGCCATATGCTCATGGTCTGATTCATCAACCACATCATTTATTCCTTCAATTTTTTTATCCAAACGAATTTCGGTGATTTTCTTTATCAATTGTTCTTTTATAACTTCATAAGGAATAGAATGAACTATGATTTGTTGTTTAGAACCTGATTTTACAATCTCACAATCTGCTTTTAAAACAACTTTTCCTTTTCCTTTTGTATAAGCATCAACAAGCCCCATTTTGCCTTCAATCACACCACCAGTTGGAAAATCAGGCCCTGGCATAATCTCCATGATAGTTTCCAATTTACAATTCGGAGAATCAATTCTCTTTATCGTAGCATCAATCACTTCACTTAAATTGTGTGTAGGAATATTGGTTGCATATCCCGCACTAATTCCCGTTGACCCGTTTACTAACAAGTTAGGAAAAGATGCTGGTAACACAGTTGGTTCGCGCTCTGTATCATCAAAGTTCCAAGCCATTTCCACCGTGTTTTTATTAATAGAAGTAAGCATAGACTCTGCAAGCCGAGTAAGTCTTGCTTCTGTATAACGCATAGCAGCAGGTCCATCGCCATCAATAGAACCATTATTTCCATGAATATCGATAAAACACTCACGCATTTTCCAAGGTTGACTCATCCGTATTAAAGCATCGTAAATAGAAGAATCGCCATGAGGGTGGAAATTACCCATAATATCCCCAACTGCTTTTGCACTTTTACGATGAGGTTTATCATGCGTAAAATGAGAAATATACATTGCATACATAATTCTTCTTTGTACTGGTTTTAAACCATCTCTTACATCTGGCAAAGCACGTTCTTGGATAATTTCTTTGGAATATCTTCCAAAACCAGTCTCCATAATTTCTTCTAAACTATAATCATATATTTTCTCAATAATTTCCTTTGTCTCTTTTTTCTTTGGCATTATACATCACCTTTTCCACTAACTTTTCTATCCTCAACTTTATTATACATTATTTTATTCTCTTGTAAAAAATAAGCAAAAAGCACACCCACTTCTTCTTTTTCATAAAACGCTTTTTCTTTGATGAATTCCAAAATCTCTTTTATAGAAATCCAATGGCGAGTTTCTATAGTTTCCACTTCTATTCTTTGAAAATCAGTTACTAAAAAATAATAATACATGCAATGAATTCTTCCTTGAAATTCCTCTGAAAATAACTTTAAATTTTTAGGAATTACACCATTCATTTTACAGATATTTTCTGCAATATTTAAAGCATCCTCCCAAGTTTCATCTTTTGTTTTCTCCATATTTTCTTGCACATCCTGATATAAAATATCCTCTGGCAAAAAGAAACCGTAATTTCCTTTTAACCATTCCTCTTGTAAAAGTAATAATTCATCTTGTATGACATCATGAATAATCACCATAACTTTGGGTCTTGCTACAACGACAGGATGATTTCGGATAGTGTTTTGCATGATTAAATGGTATTTGTCTTGATATAAAACATTTTCAAATGTCTTTGGCATGTTTTTCACTTCCCTATTTACTATTTTTTATTATTAAATTCTTTTTATTATTTTTCTTTCCTTCTCTAATGCTTTTAAACTTTTTTAGGAGTTGGCAAATCCTCCGGCATTGTCCCATCTAACTCTTTTATTGTATTTCTTATTTTACTTCCGACTTCGTAATGAGCTTTATTTGCCTCTGTTTCAGATTGAATATTTTCTTTCTTTAATTTTTGCTCTGTTTGAGAAATCCTAAATAAATTAACTGCTAATTCATCGCTCCTCATATTATTCAGAATATCTTTTCTATATCTTAGTCCTTTTTATCAATTGTCGTTTCCCCATTGTATAAACCTTTATATCCAGCATTATGAAATTTATCAAAATTTTTAACACCTGCATATTTAGCAACTTGATTTAATGAATAATTCCCTTTTTTTGTTAAATCCCTTTGATAAAACCTTTTTTCATCTTTGGATAAATTACTATAATCTTTTTCACCAATTTCTTACTTTCTTGTTTGTTTCAAATGACAAATTATAAAGAAATAATCCACTAATATTGGCAAGGCGATATCGTAGTGTGTTACTTATCTGAATATCTTATTAAATTACAGAGTTAACTATTAATGATTTTACGTACTCTATTAAGTAATGTTTCTAATATAAAATTATCATTAATTAAAGTTATCGAAAATGTCTTATATCCTATTTTATTTATACTTGCTCCACAGTGATATATATTTTCATTATCTAGTATAAAATATCTATCATGGAAGGTATTATCATAAATAACTTTTAAATTATGATATTGTTTGTTATATTTAAGTATATCTTGATTTGTTAACAAATTATTTTCTTTAGTTATTATAATTACATTATTTTTTAATCTTTTTATAATGTCTAATATAGTATTATCAGCATAACTATCTATGATTATCAAATTATCCTTTGTTCTATTAAATATTTCATATATTTTAGAATACGCATCATAGATTTGACCATTAAAATAAATATCACTAACTTGTTTTTTTTCCTCAAATTTAGAAAACGACTCTTGAAGAAGTTTTATATCTTCCGTATTTTTCATAACTTGATTATTAATATATTTTTGTTCTAATAAATTGCTACCAATATAATGGCGCATAGATACAAAAGCATCCATTATTGCTATGCTAACCTTGGTTGCTACATTTGATTTTAGTACTGTTGCAAGCATTGCAACTCCCTCTTCTGTAAAAGCCGTATGTCCTTTTCTTGAGCCACCTTTTGAAGTCGCAATTCGCAACTTCAAAAAATTATATTCTTTCTCGCTTATTTTGAAACAAAATCTATCAGGAAATTTAAGACTATTTCTAGAAACAGCTTCATTTATTCTCTTTGTTTCTGTTTTGTAAAGTATAGCCAGATCGTATCTAACATAACTTGCTTACCTTTAATTTCATATATCATATTTTCTACTGCAATTTTTTCCTCTTCTATAACTTCATTCAATTTCTTAACCTCCACATATTTTTTATTATTTGTCATTTGTCTTATACTAGTTTTCTAGTTTGAATAGCAAAATAAGTTTGACCAAGTGCTACAGATTTCTTTTTAGGATTTGCATTTTGTACAATCAAATAACAAGCATATCTTGAAAGATGGTAATCTATAGTTTCTCTTTTCGTTTTCGAGCCTATTTCAACCATTTTCCTGACCTCAGGAAAATGGTCCAAAACTACATTATTACTAGTCTCACAAGCAATCATTGCTCGTTTTATAACTTGATGAAAATTTTCCCATTTACTGTATTCTAATAATGGCATTAATTCCCGTGCTTCCCAGTACTCATTGTCAAATTCATCAATATGTTTGATATCATCAAAAGTTTTTTCTTTATATAATTTTATTTCATTCATTAATCGTTCATTCCCTTTCTTCTACAACCAAAACTCTTTTTTATTTCTACATTCTTCTTTTTATCTATAAAGTCCTCTATTTTCTAGTGACTCTAATATTGCTTCGTAGCTTTCTACTTCTTGTCGTTTAGACTCAATCATGATTTTATTTTTTCCTTCTGTTTCTAACTCTGCCAAATAAATCTTACTAAGACTCAATTTTTCTTTAATCCTATTTATATGTTTGTTTTGCCATGTAACATATTTTTCATAATTATTTTGAAATAAACTTTTTACCTCTTCATTTTGTGTACCTAAAGTAAGAGCTTCTTCAAAATTAGGATTTAAATGAAAATAAAATTGAGAATCTTGAGCTTTTGGAAAAAATCCTACACATTGTATGGGAAACTCGCTCATGCCACTTCCAATAACAGGAAGTCGTAAACCTAAAAGTTTAAAATAAGGATTTTCGAAAGTATAAAGATAATCTAAAAAGAATTCTAACAAAAATCTTTGGTCGAAAGACTTATCGTACAATGTCATACATTCAAAACAAGCAACCGCATTAAAAGGTTCAAAATAAAGAGTAAAAACTGCTACTTTCTTTTCCATTCCATCATACAAATAAAACTCTATAATATAACCATCTATATTTTTGAGCAATTCAAAACCATTACTTGTCCAAGCTTCTCTTTTAGGAAATCCTTTATCTACTTCCAATACAACTTTCATAAAAAACACACCTACTTTCTAAAATCATCTTCCAATGTAAAGTCAACATTTTCATTAATCCACTCTTTTCTTGGCTCTACTTGGTCTCCCATTAAAAGATGAATTCTTTTTTCTGCAATAGCAGCATCCGTTAAGTTAACCCGCATAAGTCTTCTATTGGCAGGGTCCATAGTAGTACTATAAAGTTCTTCTGCATCCATTTCTCCAAGTCCTTTAAATCGAGAAACTTTATAATTTCCTTTTAGTGTTTTTTTTCTTTCCTCTAATTCATCATCATCCGCAATATACTCTTTTCCCTTATTTCCAACTTCAATCGAATACAAAGGAGGATTGGCAATATAAAGCATTCCTGCTTCAATTAAAGGACGCATAAAACGGTAAAAGAAAGTAATGAGTAAAATTTGAATATGAGAACCATCCACATCGGCATCGGTCATGATAATCACTTTTCCATAGTTAGAATCTTTAGGGTCAAAATCCGCTCCTAAACCAGCCCCAATCGCATATTCAATTTGTTTTAATTCCGCATTACTCGCTATATCATTGGTACTTGCTTTTTCGCAGTTCAAAACCTTACCGCGTAAAGGCATAATCGCCTGGGTTTCTCGGTTTCGATAAAGTTTAGCAGAACCGCCTGCACTATCTCCTTCGACTAAGAAAAGTTCATTTTTTTCATAATTTCTTCCCGTTGCTTTAGCAAGCTTTTCGGACAATACCCGCTCTTTCGAATTTTTACTTGTTCCTTTTCTTGCGGCTTCCCTAGCTTTTCTAGCGGCTTCTCTTGCCACTTTACTTTTTAAAGCTTTATCTAAAATGGATAAAGCAACTTCCTTATTTTCTTCTAAAAAGAACTTCAAATTTTCATAAATGATACTTTCGGTTACACTTTTGGCTTCCGGTGTACCAAGTTTTCCTTTGGTTTGTCCTTCGAATTGTAAAAGTCGTTCTGGAATCTTTAAACTAATAACAGCACTTAATCCTTCTCTTACATCGCTGCCTTCTAAGTTCCCATCACGCCCCTTAATCAAATTATTTGCTTTTGCATAATCATTAAACGCTTTGGTTATACCCGTTTTAAAACCAACTTCATGAGAACCCCCATCTCCCGTTTTTACATTATTAACAAAGCTTAAAATGTTTTCATTGTAGGATTCACTATATTGCAACGCAATATTGACTTCAATATCGTTTTTAACACCACTAAAAGACATAACTTTATGCAAAACATTTTTTCCTTCATTAATGTATTCTACAAAACTAACAAGTCCATTTTCATAATGAAATTCACACGCTTTCTTATCCGTTACATCTTCGATTTGTACTGTTAAATTAGGAAGTAAAAAAGCACTCTCTTGCATACGTTCTACAATTGTTGTATAAGAAAAACTTGTATTTTTAAACATTTCATAATCAGGTAAAAAAGTAACCGTAGTTCCCGTTTTTTTTGTTTCTCCAATGGTTTTTAATGGACTTTCAACTTTACCACCATCACAAAACCTTATATTGCTAATCTTTCCATCGGTATAAATCGTGACATCCATTTTCTTCGATAAAGCATTCACGACACTTGCTCCAACGCCATGTAAACCTCCACTTACTTTATACCCATCGCTTTCAAATTTACCTCCTGCATGCAGTACTGTATAAATAACTTCTGGTGTTGATTTTCCGCTTTCATGCATTCCAATGGGAACACCTCGTCCATTATCACTTACTGTTATACTTTCATCTGGATTGATCGTAATTTTAATGGTATCTCCATATCCGTTAATCACTTCATCAATGGCATTATCAACAATTTCCCATACCAAATGGTGAAGCCCTCTTTTATCCGTAGACCCAATATACATACCAGGTCTTTTTCTTACCGCTTCTAATCCTTCCAATATTTTAATCGACGATGCATCATATTTTGTCATTGTTTACCACCTTACTTAAGTATAGCACAAAAAAAAAGACCACGCAAAACTACGTGTCAACCAATTGTCTGCTTTTTAGATAAAAGCATTGTTCTTCTAATAAGAAATATTTTTCACTAACTATTTGTTATCGTAGTTGCATAGGCAATAGAAGCAACCTCTGCTTCAAAAGTAGAACCATAAGGAACAGTCGTTTTTGTAGCATCACGGTCCACCCAAATTCTTAAAGCAAACTTGGCTTCACCACCATCATTGGTAGTAGTATCTGTTTTTCCTTTAATAACGCCCCCACCAATTTCATAAGAAGCAGAAATTTTGGATGCATTTTCAAATTGTTGAGTAAAATTTGCATTTGATGTTGCATCTGTTGTTAAAGAGCTTGCTGATGCTGCACCAACTTCTTCATCATCTTCCATACGAACAAGTGCATATTTGATGTATTGATCCGCTATTTTTGTAGCATCGCCAACAGGTTTAAAAGTATTTAAATAAAGAGTAAAACTAGCATCAATTGTACATGTGTTTTTAATAGTAAAAATATAAGGAGTAGAACGAAGTCCACTTAAATCTTCCATAGGATAAGCATTTGCTAAATGAATCGAATCACTTTGATCCGAGAAACTTATTTCAAAGCATCCCGTATCGAGCCTATTTTCACTTTCTTGATATGCAGTTGTTTTCCATAAAGCATAACTACTTCCCATAAACAAAGTCATTACCATTAAAATAGCAATTACTGCTAAAGGAATACGATATTTAAGTCGAAGATTTCCCATACCATCACCATATTTTCTATCTGTACATTATTATAACGAAAAATGCCTATTTTGAAAAGTACTTTGTTCTATTTTTGTAATTCTTTGACAGCATTTTCTAAAGTATCCACCGAAATAAGTTTTAATTTTAAATGATTTTCTTCTAGAACTTGTAAAGCTTCTTCATAATTTAGAACAGGACATAAAAAAATATCTGCCCCTGCTTTTTCTGCTCCAAGTAGCTTATATTTTACACCACCAATTTCTCCCACATTTCCATAAATATCAATCGTTCCTGTTCCTACAATATTACGCCCCTTAGTGATATCTTCACTTACTAAAGCATTGTAAATGGATAAAGAAGTCATAAGCCCTCCACTAGACCCAGATTCACTTGCTTTCGTTTTAATATTAATTTTTGGATTTTCTTCATATTCATACTTATTAATAATCGAAATTCCTACCTTTAATACTTGTTCGATTTCATAAACATGAGCTGTACATTTCTTTTCTTTATCATCTCGAAGAACTAAAAAAGATACTTCTCTATTTTTTTCTAAAGAATTAATATACCCTTGCAATTCTTCAAGTGCACTAAATTCTTTTCCATCGACATTTAAAATAACATCCCCAACTTTTAAGTTTGTTTTAGCTTCCTCTGTAATATAAGTCACCACATGGTTAATTTTTTTTATTTTAATTTCCTTATTTGCTAAATGATAAGCGCTAATCGTTGCGTTATCTAACCCCTCTTCCAAAAAAAGTCGGTCTCGTATAATAGAATCATCCACTGATTCATTTTCCAAAGTAATTTTAGATTGAGGTACCAAATCCCAATTGGGAATAACAAAAGAAAGAAGCACAAAAGGAATATTACCTTTCATCATGGAAACATAGGCCATAGATAAAGATCCTTCTGATGGATACATGTCTTCTATTTCCACTCTATCACTTAAATCAATTGTTCCTCCTGGTTTATAAACCACAAAAGGAAGTTCATAAAAGAAAAAGACAAATAACAATACGATTGTTAAAAGGAATTTATAATTTTCTTTTATGTATCTTTTTACTTTTTCATATACTTTATTAACCATGAAAAGCATCACCAAAATAATTATAGCAGATGAGAGGGAGAATATGAAAAAAAATCCAAAAAATAACATTTTTATTGCTTTAACACTCATTTTTGTTATACTGCTTTTTAAGAACAATACTTTATTTAAAAATTGTGTAATAGAAGGTTGTACACTATTTTTTAAAACGGTATTTCCCTCTTTGTTTCCCATGTTCATTGTAAGTGATATTTTAATGAATTACCAATTCATTAACATTTTAGAATATTTAAATACCAAAATTTTCAAGAAAATATTTAAAATGTCCTCTACGGCTTTTTATATCTTTGTTTTATCTCTTTTTTCAGGTACTCCTACAAATGCTTATATCACAAAAAACTTAGTAGAAGAAAAAAAATTGTCTCCAAAAGATGCTGGCATAATTCTTTCCTACTCTTGTTTCTTAAACCCTTTGTTTCTTTACAATATGCTCACTACTATTTTTAATGATAAAAAAATAGTCATTACATTAATCCTTATAAATTACAGCCTAAACTTTATAATGGCTTTCTTTTTAAGAAATTACCCTTATCAAGAAATCCCTTCTATAAAAAAAGAAGAATCTAAATCTTTCACGACAGTACTAGCGTATAGCATCAATCGCTCTATTAATACTCTCTTAAGTATTTTAGGAACTATTATTTTTTATTTGCTTCTTTGTGAAGGAATAAGCTTATTTATTAAAAATCCAATTTTAAACTGTACAGTCAATGGTCTTTTAGAAGCAACAGGAGGTCTATCTAAATTAATAAATTTACACACCAATTTCTTTTTTAAAGGACTTCTTACTTCTCTTTTTATTTCTTTTCTTGGTTTTAGTATCCATACCCAAATAAAAAACATCATTTCTGATGTTAAAATTCCTTTTAAATATTTTTTTACTACAAGAATCATTCATGCTTTTTTATCCGCAATTTGCTGGGTTGTAGCCTCCTATTATTTGTGAGTTCATATTAGGGAAACGAGAAGCATTTATATCTTTTTTCTCTCCAATATAGAAAAGTTCCAAATCATCAATATAATTTTTACTCGTTTTACTTACTTCCATTGGAATCGAAATTTTAATAGAAAAAAACTCTCCTCCAATATCTTCAAAAATATTTTTAGAACTAAACCGAGCACAAGTTAAATTAAACTTAGAAGAATTATTTGCTTTTTCTACTGTCCATTTTTCTGTTTCATTTCCATTTTTCGTATAGGTAATAGATTGTTTACCACCGGAAGCATTTCCAATAACTAATCTGCCTGTTCCACTTGCATACGCAAAATTAAGAATTAAAGTTTCTTGGTTGGGAGTTTGAGCACTAATTCCAATTAACTTTTTTTCTAAAAAATCTTGTTGAATGGTTTTAATAATCAAAGCTCTTTTTTGCTGATTTTCTCGGTTAAAATCTGTACTATTGTCGCCATATCGTACATCTACAATTAAACGAAATAAAAACATAATAACAACTGAAATTAAAGCAATACTAATAACAAGTTCAATTAAAGTAATTCCTTTATTATTTTTTAATTTCATCATATTATATCTCCCCCAAACTTAGGGTGGCATAATAATATTGACATTTATCACCCGTACAATGAGTGCCATCCTTATTCTCAGCAAATTCTAAAACAATTCGATAACCTCTTAACCCTTTTCCACCAATTGTCTTTAAATAAGATGCAGAAGAATCATTGACTTGTCCGAGAGCTCCACACTTTCCATTAAAATTTGTACAATTTTGTAAAAAACTTAAATCATTTAATGTAAGATACATATTACTAATATTTAAATCATCCCAAACGGCATCGCAAAATCCTACATTGTCTTCTTCGTTACGAAAAACTTGACCGCTATGACATCCAAAATTGGTTAAGACATTATTTCCTGTTAATTCGGTTGCAATAACATCTATCCGAAAATTACGAAAGAACTTTTCTAAATAATAAGTACGATATAAATATGCAGAATCATTGTTTTTTATTCTAGTCTTTTCTTTCATTAAAGATGCACTATAAGTAGAATAAATCATCAAAAGAGAAACCGTTAACACAGCAACAACCACTATGGTTTCTATAAAGACAAAACCTCGTTTACTCTTCATTTATGGCCCCTCCTTATTATCAATATTATAGTCAATATGCGTTTTTTTGTAAAGTTCATTTAAAGATAATTTTTTAGATTGACAATTCTAAAATAATCTTTAAAATAAGCATAAGTTAAAAAAATATAAAAAAGAGAGCAATCAATTAGAATGGAGGAAGCAAAAGTTTTATGGCAACACCAGTACATATTAAAACCATGGGATTAGAAATGACCAGAAGATGCCTCGCCACTTGTAGCCACTGCATGCGTGGAGAAGCGCAAAACATTGACATGTCTCCTTCCATTATACAAGAGACTTTTAAAAATAAAGACCACGAAATTATATCCATTGATGAATTTTACTTAACCGGTGGAGAAACATTATCAAACGAAAAAGGCTTCGTTTACCTTTTAGAGTATCTTCTAGAAAATAAAATCCCAGTAAATGAATTTTATTCTATTATTAATGGTTTAGTTTATAATAGTAAAATAATAAAACGATTACAATATTTAGAAAAAACAGGAACAAAAGTAAACCTTACAACTTTTAAGGACCAATTCCATCCTAAAATTCCTGCAAAAAATCTCAAAAAACTTTTTCGTTTAAACTTTTATCACTATTATGAAGAATTTTTAAAATACCACGAAATATACCACTTAGGGCGAGCCATAGAAAATCATTTAGGATCAGAATCATCTCTTGCTTATATAATGCAGTTTTTTTTAAAAATTAAAAATTACGTTGTGATAGAGAGTATATCGAGTGAAAAGCTATCAATTGAATCATTATATGTAACAGCAAAAGGAAAATTTGGAGAAGAACCTGTTAACGCAACATGGCATATGATTGATCAAAAATATACGCTTGATATTGTAACTGATTCTTTATTTACAAATTGTATTTTCCCTAATTTAAAACAAGATTTAGAAATTATGAAAGAAACAGGAAAAACATTTCCAATAGATAGTTTCATTACAGACTATGAAAATGCGAAAAGAAATGGATGCCTAGATATTTTTCTACACAATTTAAACGAAGATACTATGCGAAATTATTTACTACATCCTCAAAAAAGAGTACGAGAAAGAAACTAAATATTAAAAAAACATATAATACCATAGGTGATTATATGTACAATAAAGGTCCATGTTGCCCTCCGCCAAATAAAGGAGGAGGATTTTTTACAATACTTGCTATTTTTGCTTTATGTATTCTTATTTTTTATCAATTAATTATTACATTAATACTTCCTTTACGTTTTAATATATTTATTCTTTTATTAGAAGTATTTATATTAATTTTTCTCTTGTACCGCGTAGTATGGCCGCACTAACTCTTCTGTGATATACAAATAATCTATTGCTTCACGAACATTTTGACAAGTATGAAATTCACCATTAGAAACTTCAATTTTTTTAGGTAAAGAAATTAAAAGAAAAAATAGTTTTTTCTCATCATCTGTTAATTTTACTCTTTCTAAATACCTAGAAAATACAACTTCAAAATTGACATGAAAACACTCTTTTTGATAAAAAGATACTAAATCCATAATAGGACTATCAACACGGTAATGTTCCCAACTAATCAAATAGTCCTTATCATTCTTTACAAAATGGTCTAAACTTAAATTATTATGAATATAACAAATCCGTTTTTTGGTTTGCTCTTTTACCATAGAAAACCATACATCTAACTCAGAGTTCACAAACGAAAGCGCCGAAAAAATTTTGGAAATATTACGTATTAAAGAATAAGAAGAAGGAGACATATAAATCTCTTTTTTTATGTTTTCATAAAGTTCATTGTAATACTTTTCCAAATACACAGCATTACTTTTTATAGCATCATAAATGCTTTTAAAATCATCTTCTGTTACATTCTTATAATAAGTTGTTTTATTATGCAAATTACTAACAACCTCAATCAAATCAAGTGCTTTTTGTTCCATCGGCATAGGAACTCCTTCTACGTATTCATACACATTTACATCACTTCTGGATTCATCAATAAGAGAAGGAAAAGAAGAAAAACTACGACTAGACAAATACGAAAAAAGTTCCTTTATGTTTTTATCTGGATTTTTCTCCTTGATAACAAAATCTCCGCTGGTAGTATTTAAAATAAGAACTTGTCCTAATATCGTATAACGATAGGGCTTATAAATATTTTTTAAAACTTCAATCGATTTATTCATCTATACAAGGAATAATAATTTTATCTCCAACCGAAATACTTTCT
Organism: uncultured Bacilli bacterium; assembly: GCA_949025205.1. GTDB lineage: Bacteria > Bacillota_I > Bacilli_A > RF39 > UBA660 > MGBC108787. The sequence goes on from CARMXJ010000005.1 coordinate 51,736, forward strand.
ACATTGTTATACGCTTTTAGAATATTGCTATCCGTTTGATACATAGCACAAATTCCTTCTAACGTATCTTCACTTCCAACAATATGAATATGGTAAGTAGCAAATTCATCATCTGTTTCTTTTGCAGAATCAAGAATTAAAGCCTCGCTTTCTTCATCCAATCGTTTTTCTTCTACATCACTATTCTCTTCAAGCTCTTCTTCTAAAGAAAACATATTGCTAATTTCCTCAATAACTGCTTCTCGCACCTCTTCTTGCTCTTCTTTTTGTTCTGGTTCTTCTTCCAAAACTTCGTTTGAAATTTCCTCTTCTATTTCTTCTTTTGGTTCCTCTTCTTCTGCAGTTACCATAAATTCAATATGAACAACAAGAGTATTTTCCTGTTCCACTTCATAAGTAAAATCCGTAATTTCAAAATCAATCGAATCTTTTACAACAGTATCGGTTACTTCTAAACTAAACGGTAATTTATAATGAAATGGTTCTTTATTAATGCTTACTTCATGGCTACGATATTCTCCAGAAACAAGGAAATTTCCTTCAATTTCCGTATCACTATAATGAAGTTCATGTTCTAATGAAATACTACAAATCTCTACAATTTTGTTTGCAAATACAATTTCCTTTGTATAAGGCACTATGCTTTTCAAATTCTTCACCCTTTCTTAGTAAAGAATATGAAAAAAAAACGAATTTATACCCGTTTTTCATTTCTAATTTCTTTTAAAATTCTTTCTCTTGTTAAAGATTGTTTTCGTTCTGAAAAAGTATCTCGTACTGGATATTCATACAAAGCATAATTGTTCTTTAATAGATAGATGTTAAAAATTCGTTCAGCCAAAAAACCAAATACTCTTTTGTTATAAGAAGAATAACTAAGATAAGGAATTTGGGTTTCCAATAGGGATAGTAATGGAAATAAAAAAGAAAGATAATCATCTAAAAGTTCTTTAGATGTTACAAACATATTCCCTGTATAAAGAGTATTTCCATCCAATACCTCATCAATGTAAGGTTTATAATCTGCATGATAAAATTCTATAACTTTACACGTGTAATACAAATCATTTTCATAATGGACACTAGCATATTGTTTATACACGGAACAAGAAAACGTTTCGCGCGTGGGCACAATAAAGTCATTTTGTTTTAAAATAGCATCAACTTCTTCTGCAGATAATAAATGTTTATCGTAAAAATAACGGTGATAATGGACAAGCCCAACATGATCTGCCCTACTATGTTTCCATATCCAATAAAGAGCGGTAAGTTCACTATAGTAAGGATTTTTATAAGAAATGTTATCCTCTGTATTATCCTTTAAAAAAGGAACCCTATGAAAATCAGCTCCAGCAACAATAGGCTTATATAAATGATTGATAGGAGGAATAAAAAACTTATGAGTCGCAATATAAATTGTATTTTTCATAACATCCTCCTAACGAACTTAAGTATTAAAATTTAATTAAAATTATCACCAAATCGTAAAGCTCTTTGCCATATGCTTTCATGAGGTAATTCTTTCATTGCAAGCGGATTAAACGCAATAGAAAACCCTTTTTGACTGCAATTAACAATCCCTCTTACAAAATATTGTGGTTCTGCTAGTCCATTATCAATTTCCTCTAGAATCACAAAAGGATATGAAAACTGAGATACTCCCATTTCTTGGTACTTTTTTAACATATGAGACGCTTTTTTCATAATATAAGTGAATTGATTATTTCTCCTCGAACATATTTGTTCAACTATTGAATAATGACCAAAATCATTCAATTCAAACATTTTTTGAACATTTATACTATTAAAATCGACATATTTTATTTCCTTCGTATCAACATCCTCTACCATAGATTCAAATAAATGTTTAGGATGACAAATGTAAATTACATTACCATCTTTTCTAATTGTTAATAATGCTTTTAGTTTTTCTAAAGATTCAACGGTAAATTCATCATTTTCACATTCTAAAAAGTCATACTCCAACTGTATCAAATTGTTATTATTCATATAAAAACATTCCTTCCTTAAATATTAGAATGTATTATATATCAAAAAAAATAAATAATCTATAATTCTTAACCATTTTGAAAAATTTAAAGGTTAAAATAAAACAATCCAAAGTAGTAAAATATGCTTAAATCTTTTATGTTTTATGTTTTATTTATAATATAGGCTTTACTATATAACTAATTTTTCAAAGCCTCTTCTACGATAGCATCAATATGAGCTTGTGTAGTATCAAAAATAGGAATCGATATGTCTTCAGGTTTAATTAACATTTCAATTTCTGTACATCCAAGAATAACACCCTCTATATGTTCATTCAAAATCATATCTTGAATTACTTTTTTATAGTATTCTTTAGAAGATAGATTTATTGTACCCTTACATAATTCTTGAAAAATAATGGTATCTACTTTTTCTATATCTTCCTTAGAGGAAGGAACAACAACAGAAAGTCCATTTTTTTCTAAACGTTTTTTCAAAAAATCTTCTTCCATTGTATATTTTGTCCCCAAAAGTCCCACTTTTTTTAAATTTTTTTCTTTGCATTTTAAAGAAACGCAATCTGCAATATGTAAAAGTGGTATATCGATATAACTTTCTACTCTATCTGCAAGTTTATGCATTGTATTGGTAGCTATTACGATAAAGTTGGCTCCTGCATCTTCTAAAGTTTTGGCAATATTTCCTAAAATATGCCCAATCGCTTCCCAATCCCCTTTTAACATAAGTTCTCGTATTTCTTGAAAATTCACATTATAAAGAAGCATTTCCGCACAGTATAAATCTCCTAACTTCTCATTTACTTGATTATTAATTCGTTCATAATAATGTAGGGAAGATTCATAACTCATTCCTCCAATAATTCCAATTTTTTTCATTTCATCTCTCCATTTCTATCTATAGTATAAAAACATAATATGAAAAATAAGTAAAAAAGGATTTTAAAATTTAAAAAAATTTTAAAATCATAAGACTCTTTTTTAA
>CARMXJ010000006.1 GCA_949025205.1 uncultured Bacilli bacterium
ACGAGTATATCATCTTTTTTCTCTATTATCTATATATTTAACTTACCACTAGTATCTTTTAAAATTCTTTCATATTCTCCCAGTTCATGAACCAAATCTAGTAAATTATCCTCCATTAAAGAAAAATGTTCTTCTGGATACTTAATTTCAATTTGCATGGGTATATTGCCAATTCCTACAGGAATATCTAAAAAATCTTCATCTAAAACTCTACGCTGCCACAAACGAACATTATGCGCTCTGATAATATCTTGGCATTCTGTCACACTTAAATTATTTTGTATCAAAGAATTTCTTTGATTACTTAAAGCAACTTCTATTTCACTCTCTTTTTTATCCAAATATTTTTTATATAATTTTTGGCGTTTCTTCTCCCATCTTTTATCAGCAAATTTTTGATAAGCTCTTGTTAAAAGTGGCCATAGCAAACTACTTGCAAGCATAACCACACACATAACAATACTCGTAACAGAATCATCAAGCGTTCTCTTTCCACTACTGATTCCATTCATAGTAGACATAAGCATAACAACACTCATCATGGACATCGTAAGCATAGGTCCAATCGTTAAAACCGCTGGGGTAGAATCTTCTTCCTTTTTACTCGGTGGTGCATCGATTTCCAAAACAAACTTATGTAAAGCTTGAAAAAATCTAGGAGTCCGATAAAAATAATCTTCGTGAAATAAATCCCCCGACAATTCCTCATAATTTTCATTAAATTTAACTTCACTTGGTACAATCGTGGTAAAAGAAACAGAGGGAGCAACTAAATTATTAGGATTATTAACAAGAAAATAATCTGTTCCTTCTTTTCGCATTAAAATCATCTTTAACCCAAAAAGAAAGATAATGTCTCCATATTCTATCTTCTTTGTTCCAAAAACTCTTTTTTGATTCACAAAAACATAAGCATTCGGATCATGTAAAACAAGTTGATAATACTTCTCGCCTTTAGAAATCGTAAAAACTTGTTTAGAAATTCCAGACAAAGTGTAATTAATTTGGTTAGCTTCATCATTTCCAACCGTGATAGAACTTCCTTTAGTCATCACAAACTCTCTAAAAGTAGTATCATAAATCGGAGAACAATACAAAAAATACTTTTCTTGTCTATAATTATTTTTGATAGTATAAAATTGATAATCTTTTAAAATTACAAACGGTACCATTACATCATTAGCATCCATTATAAAAGCATCACGATTGCTAACCAAATTCCATCTATTTTCGGTAGCATCAATATTCATAAGATTCATCTTTCGACCATTTTCAAAATCAGTAATCCAATAACTTCCACTCACTTTTTTAGGAAGTGTAAACAAAATAAGTTTATTATTCTTTATAATCGTTATTTGCATATTGCTACCTCTTTAATACAAAATGAGCTTAGAGCCATTTTTAATTTTACTATCTTTTACATACTCTTCTTCGCTTATTCTATCTCCTGTTACTTTATCATATAAACTTTTACATCCATCATTTAAAAACACAAAATCACTTTGTTCTTCTACCATTTTTATGATTAAATCTTTAACAGTCCCCACTTTTTTAGTAATAGGAATATAAAGGTCAAATTCTTTTTCTATCATAGGTACACTTACTACTACAAAAACTTTACTATTCATAACTATCTTCCTGACCACCACAATATAGCGATAACAATACTAAGAATGAAAACAAGAACAATTCCAATAGAAATAAACAGAAAACGTACATTCTTTTTCGTTTCCAGCTTTTTTTCTTGTTTCTTTTGTTCATCAATTCCAGGCATCATAGAATGAAGAAGACTTAAATTTTCACCGCAATTAATACACACTTGATCTCCAGGATGCGTAATATATCCACAATGCTCACACTTCATGTTATCAACCCTTTACTATATCCATCTTATCATACATAAGATTAAAATAAAATTAAAATTTAACAAAAAACTGATAATAAAATTTTACCAGTTTTAAATCTTTATTTGTTGTAATAAAATTAACTTTCTTTGAAGATATCTGGACTAGCAATATAAATGACATAAGAAAGTGGCACTTCCAATTTAGAAGAAAATATTCCTTTTAATTCCTTAAAAATAGTAGAAATCATTTTATCTATATTTTTAATTTGTTCTAATGTCTCACATTTATTTAATTCATAAGCAAATTCAAACACAAAACTTTTTGATGGTACTTGATTATTAGACGTAAAATAATTAAATGTTGTAAAGTCACCACTTTCAAATAATACTTTATTTGCTGTTTTCATAATAAAACTATTAGGTAAATATTGATTATCAAATATACAAGATTTTATTAAATCTAATTCTTCATTATTTAATTTTTCAATGTGATAATTATTTCTAAAAAACAAATAATTACTTTCTAAAGTAGAAAATTTGTGATAAAAATTGTATTCATGATCATTTATTTTTGGAGTATTTAAATTTGACAAAACTCTATCTACTTTATTAAAGTCATAAAATTGTTTAAATAAACGCTCAATACTTTCCCGATATTTTATTTGATAAAGAAGAAAAGTCTCGTTGTCAATACCTAATTTTTCAACCTGGTTTTCATTATAAGTATTTGGATTAAATATATACATATTACTTCCTCTATTCTATATTAAATGTTATAGACTCAATTACTAAGTTAGTGCCTTTTTTATTTTTATACTTTTCCAAAGAATCTTTTGAATATTTAAATTTTTTATTCCATGAAGAAACTGTAAATTCACCAGCTTGATTAAAATCTGTAATTATCATAGCGTGAGGACCTATATTCTCAAACTGACTTCCATCTATTTTTGCATTTTGTAAAGCTCCATCATTACTTAATGATAAGCGACCTTCTAAATAGTTCAAATCAAAATTTTCACTGTACATAAAATAAAAAGTATTTAAATCTTTTGCGCATTGTAACATGTCAGTTACTGCATCTGTATATTTGTAATTTGTATCTATATTAGAAAAATCTAAATGTATACCTTTAGGTTCTAAAAATTTTGTATATCTAGTTTTTCTTACACCATTTGACAATCCATCTCCACGTCCATAAACTTCTGCTACAGTCTGAAATCGATTAGAAGATAAAAAACATTCCAATGCTATAGTATCAAAATTATAGTTTTTTATTCCTTTTTCCTCATAGTATAAATCATAACCAAATCTTTCTTTAAAAATTTGAGTTCCATTTTCCATATTGTCAAAATAAGTTACTAAAGCATTTGCTAAAGACACATAAGCACAACCAACAATTTCATATCGTGAAACCACTTTTATCATTTCTTCATCTGTAATAGTTGGATAATATTGTCTCATAATTTTTTTCAAATCTTCCACTTTTAAACTATCTGATTTAGAAAGAGAATCAGCCATAAATAAAGATCTTGCGTTACTTTGATTTCCTCCATAAATATCAGAGTTAAAAATTTGATTTGCTGTTTTATAATTCATAATATTATATATACTAGTATCTATATCTTGTAAGGATACTTTTTCAATTTGAACATCATGTAAATCATGTAAATTATATTTTAAAACCAAATGATCGATATCTAGCATATTTAAATTTTTTCCATCTGTTTTTACATAAAAATCTACTAATTCACCATTAGATAATCCTTTTAGTTTATATATATTATTATCAGTACTATCAATATTTATGTTATACGATTCTACTTCTGTTATTTGAATATTTTCTATTTTTTGATCTTCTTTGAAAATACTTGTTAAATCTAACCTTCCTCTTAGAGTTTCATATACCTGAGTTACATTTTTTCCATCCACTGACATATTTACTTTTACTAAATTAGGTAAATCTGAAAAAAATAGTGTACTTTTTCGTTCATTCCAAGTTATAGATTTAATTTTGGCATTACCATTTATAAATGCATATTCAGTATATGCATCATTCATAAGAAAATCTAAGGAAATATAATTTGACCCTTGAAATATAGGTTCTTGTGCTTCTTTAGTATATTTTAAAGTATCTCCAAAAATCTCTACTTCTATATCATACCACCCTGATTTTTCAACATTTGTCTTAAAAGAGTTTCCATTAATTTCTATAGGGATAAGAGAGTTATTTTGAATATTTTGATTTAAAGTATCATTGATATTGTTTAGAATTTGATTTAACTTTATACTGGCTTCTGTTGTATGATTAGAAGATGCAAATCCAGACAATAATACTGAAATGTAGCTTCTAAATTTAGGATGCTTTAACAAATATTCTTCTGTATAAATATGATCTGCTACATTTTCTAAAAATTTGTCATAAGTTGCTGGTATCTCAGTTTCTTTTGATAAATTTCTTAATGATTCCCCTATATTATAACCATATTTTTGAATAAATTTATTAAATTCCTCTGTAGATAAACTAGATAATTTATCCATAAAAGTTTCATTGCTAAGAATATATTCAAATTTAAAATTATTTTTGACAAAACTGTTCATTATTTCAAAAAAATCACGGAAGGACACACTATTAAACATAGCTTTCATTTTCTCACTATTAAAGATTTGATTAAATTCTGAATAAGACAATTTGCTCAAAGTGGGTACAATAAGATGAGATAATTTTACCAAATTTTTTTCCAATATGCCTTCTATTCTTGATGTGTATACTAAGCCATGTAATAGATCCTCATCTTTCATCATATTAAAAATAGTTCCATTTTCTAAATCGTTTATTTCTCCAGTTTCAATTAATTGTTTTAAAAACTCTTTTTTAGTTTCAATAGAAACTTGAGAGTCATCAGTAAGTTTATTTACAATAAACAAATCTTGCTCACGTCTTGTTTTAAATCCATGCCATTCTTCTAAAAGACCTCTTATTTCAGGAGAAAATTCTTCTACAACAGCATTTTCTTGTAATAATTCTATATTATCTGTATAATCAGAAAAATCTGCCCCAGGTATAAAAGCATCTTTTACATTTTCAAATAAAGCATTATTTTGATTTTCTTTCGTACTATTTAAATTATGATTAGTTTGCAAATTTTCTTTTGTATTTATAGTAGTATTCATTCTAAATTCATTTTCCCGTTTAATTATAGTGTCTTTAATTTTTTTAGTTAAATTCAAATCCAAAATTGTGTTTCCTTTAGAATCCAATTTGATATTATAGTTTCCTAAATCTACTTGTACAGTTTTTAGTATTTCGTATATTCCGTTACTATCTATTTTTTTATCAGTAGTTTCAAATGTCATATCATACATTCTAATATTATTTTTTTTATCTTTTACTCCTAACAAAAACCTTTCTAATGCTAAATTACTATCAGTACTTACACGAGTTTTAGTTATATTTTTTATATATCCAAGTTGTTGCATTTTTTTTAGTAACATATACGTATTAGCTTGACTTCTAGTTCCATATTTCTTATTGTTTTCTAATTGTTGAAAAGCATTTAAAGAACGAACCAAAAAGTATTCTTGATGATTATCAGTAAATCTAGATTTCAAAAAATCATTATAAGCTAAGGAATTTTGATATAATTTTGTTATTTTTTCTTTTCCATTTGGTGTCTTTATTTTTATATCCGATGTCATTAAAAAACTATTTTTAATAGAATTATTAGTCAAAGCATCTTGTGAAGCTTTTAAACCTATCAAAAATGGAGGAACACCAATAGCAATACCTAATGGTCCAAAGGACATAGCAATAATACCTCCAACTGAAAACAGACCTCCATACATCAGCTTAGAAATTCTTCCTGTCGATTTTTTTAGTGATTTGATTGCATAAGAATAATCTCCTAGTTTTAAACCACTAGTATCATTCACATTTTGTAAAAGATTATTATCTTTTGAAAATAAATTAGATAAATAATTATCCTTAATAACTTTCACATTTTTTTTATTATTCAAAAATTCTTGAATTTCTTTACCTTCCGCCGTATTTTTATAATTTTCATAAATATCTTGCGAAACAGGTTTATATACAAGTTCATCATTAACTTTTTTTAAAACAAAATATGTTTTTGAAACATCTTGATTAGCTAAATTAAATTTACCATCATAACTAATAGCACCATCATCTAGATGCCTAATTTTCAATTTTGAACTATTTATTACATCCTCAGAAGGATTAATTTTCAAAGCTGTAGTTACTAAAGGAATAACATCTAAATTAGTTGCAAAAGTACCAACTTCTGGAACTCCATTAAAAAAGAATGTCTTAGGATTACCATAAGAAGCATTTAAACCACTAGGCTTTATATATCCGCTATCTATAATTTTATCTACTGCATCTGTAAAATAATAAAGTCCATTTTGCATAATTTCTTGATTTAATCCCGAGAAATTATTTGTATTTTGATAAACATATTTTTTTAAATTCGATTCTAAAATATTACTTACAGATTCTAATAAATTATGGGTATTGTATTTTAAATCTTCTAATTTAATGCCTCCAACATTATTTAAGTCAAATAAATGATGACTGTTTTGATTATTACTTACTAAACTCGAAAACAAACTCATTTGTGTTGCAGCATTCATAGAACTACTAAGTACATTGCTTAATTTATTAACACTTGCAGTACCTCCAACAGTTACACCATTAATCATACCTGCTGTAACAGCTCCATATGCCCCACTTTTAATTGCATCTTTTGTAGTATCGCTCCAGTTAATCTCTTCTCCAAAAATTACTTTTCGCATTAAGGCATCAATAAATGCTTGACTACCCTCTTCAATCGATTCATTTCCAGAAGCAAATAACCAAGTTCCAAAATCAACAACATCAAAATCACTAATTCCTGAAATACCTCCTAGAACATATTCAAGTCCGGCTTCTGAAAGTCCATTGCAAAGCCCATAAAATAAAGATTGTTCTGTACTATAGCCTTCTACTAAAGCACCATGATAACTATTTCCACCAGCACTAGCACCCATACTTCCTGCACTAATCACGTGTACAGCTCCTTCACCCAGTCCGGTACCACCTAATACAATACTTAAAGTTATAGAAGGTAGCATATTTCCTACACTTTGAAACATCTCATAATTAGAACTTAGCCCTGAAGTATATTTATTATTAGGTTCAGTCAAAGCTTGTAAAATATACATTGTCTCATACTCATTTTCCGTATAAACTTTACTAGAATTAAACCAAGCCGCCAATCCTTCAAAATACGACTCCACTCCATCACCGGTAGCTTTCGTTGCTGTTTTCAAATGATTTAAAACATAGTCTCCTATATGTTCTTCATCCTTAAGACCACTTAAAAACGCATTAGCACTCATTTGACCATTGATTTGGTTAATCGTATCTTCCATTGTTTCCAAATACTTTTTAGCGGCACTTTCTCCCTTATTTTCATATAAATAATTATACATTTTAGCAAGTTCAGGATTTTCTACACTTGCTCTAGATAAATTAATAATAGCAGTGTCCAAAAATTTATAACTATCTTGTTCATATTTTTCTAAAGGAGTAACTATATCTGTCTTATTTGTATAATTTTGATAATCAGAAAGTAAAGTCATCAAAACATAATCAGCACTTTGAATGGATTTATCATACTGATTAATGGTGGCAATCAAACAAGATTTATCATTTTCAAGACCAGTTATATAAGTATGAAATTCATCGTAATTTTTAAATTCCGTTTTTTCTTGGACCAAATGATTTAATTCTAGTTTTAAATTTTCTATTTCCTCATATTGCTCTTTAACTTCTAAATCTTTTGCTTTTAAAATAGAAACCATTTCATCAACAGTCAAATGAAAAGAATGATCTGGTAAACGTAAATTCCCAATTCCTAACTCTAAAATTTTAGCATCCGTTATCATTCCTTTTTGATATTGACTAGCAAGTTCTCTTAAACTTTGATCGGTTCTGGTCTCAATCTCTAAAATATTACTGTAATATCCATCAAGTTCTATAGTTATAGCATTAAATTTATCGATTTCTTGTGTAATTTGTTCCAAAGGAGTACTACATAATTCCATCTGTCTTTGTAAAGAAATCTTATATCCTTTTACCAAATCATTATACATTGCTTCATCCACTGTACGAATGCCTTCTTGACTGTTCAAGAGTTTTTCCCACTGATTGTAAAGATCCAAATAGTAATCATCACTATGAAAATTCTCTGACTTTACAATATTTTTTTCAGCTTGTTTTACAAAATCTAAAAAATCAGTAGTTTGAGGAGATTTTACTGTAGCCTTAAACAAATTAACTTCAAATATATCTTCTTCTTTTACAGAAAATTTAGACAAAGTATTTTTATATTTCATTGCAGAAGCATGCGCCGCGTTTGCTTTAATGACCCCCCCCCCAAGTCCACTTAAGCTTTTCTCAACGCCTTCAATATCATTTTTATAATCTTCTAAATAAAGTGTTACTTTTTCAGTATTATTGGAAATTGACTCATAATTTTGCTGTATTTTTCTTAAATAGTTACTAACAGGTGCACAACCAGAAGAACCATAGGATCCTGAAGAAAAAGTATTCTTTTTTACACTAAAATATCTTTTATAATTTTTTAAAATATTAATATTGGACATAATAGATACTGTATTCGCATAAAATTTATCCATATTAATACTTCCTCTCTAAAACAAAAAACAACCTATTCTACTTTTATAGATTGTATCATATTTATAAAATGTCTTCAAATGGTTTTAACAGAATAAGCATTACGAATTTAAAAGACTATCAACTGTTTTTTCTAATTGCGTCATCTCTTTTGTTTTAGATTGTATCAAACTATTTTTTGCGTTAATCTTATTAACTACACCTTGATCCAAAACTGTATCTGTTTCCGTATAAGTATTTCCTTCAGAATCAGTTGTAGTATAAGTAACTGTTTTATATTTATGCTTTTCTAATTCATTAACTTCTGCTTGTAACGTTTTAATCTCTGTTTCTAATTTTTGTATTTTTTCAATACTAGTACAAGCTGTATTCAATGTAGTCAAATTTTTCTTCAATGTAGAAACAGAGCCTGTTTTACTACTACTTTGTATTTCCCCTAAAGAAGTCCCTATAACGCTGGTAACAGAGGATTGTAAAACGGCAGGATTGGTTAAATTTGCTTGGATTTTTTGAAAATTATAACTTGATAATTCATTTAAAGCGGTACTAATAGCACTTTTTAAAGAAGCAACGGCTATATTTGTATACTTTCCCATAATAACTATCCTTTAAAATTAAAAATATTACCTAATTTTTGATCTGCTTCTGTATAATTATCTACAACTGTATCTAAATACTGTTTTACGTTAAAAAACTTACTATTAATACTTTCCATATTTGTAAATACTTCTTTAGTTTTCTCTAAAAAATAGTTTCTGGTTTCTGAATTCCAATTCGAGCCATTATAAATTGTTTTGTAAGAAGCTTCAATTGAATCCATTGTATCGTTCATTTGTTTAAATAAAGAATTTAGTTTCATTGTATAATTAGCTAGTTCAATATAATCACAATACATAAAATCCCTCTATTCTATCTCTATCTTTTTAGTTGCATATTCTTGCTCTAATAAAGACTCTGTATCTACATACCCTTGTACAAAACGATTGTAAGAATCCAATTGATCTTTAAATTGATCCAAATCCTTTACAAAATCATTCATTTTTAAACGAAATTGTTCATATTCTTCTTTTTTCCAAATACTTTCAATATCTGAAACCGTTTTTTGAAGTTTAGAAGTTGCTTCTTCAAATTCTTGTACATAACCATCACATTTTTTTACTTCATTTAAAATACTACTTTTATTTACTAGAACATTCACAATAGAACTTCCCTTTCATAAATAAGTTTTAAACAAAATTTTAAAACTTATTTATAAAAACCACATAAAGTGGTATTTATTAAGCTCTATCAGCATTTTGAGCATTTTCTCCAGCTTTTGTAATATTAGAGATACATTTTTCTAAATACTCAAGTACTTTATCCATATTAGTAGTTAAAGTAGTAGATAACTCTTCTCTTGCTTTTTCTGCAGCATCGCCATCCCACAAACCAGAGCCATTATTGACTTCATCAATTTTAGTTTTTAAGCTAGCATAAACATCATTAAGACTCGCACGAATACTACTTAAGTTTCCACCAATATCCACAATTACCGCATAATCATAAATAACAGTTTCTTTGCTTATGTTTTGTTCAGCAAGCACATTTAGTTGCGAATAGTTTAAAGATAAAGAACTTGCTACATTCGTATCCTTTCCTAAATTGGAAACTTCTAAATTTGCTATACTTTTGTTTACAGAAGTCATAGCTTCTTCAAAAGCAGTCCCAAAAGAATTAATAAACTTTAAAAGCGCATTGTGTGTATCCATAAAGTCATGATAATTTTGCGCAGCAGCAGCTCCTGTCCAAACTCCTGGTTGAATTAGTTTTTCTACTTGTTCATTAAAATTTTTAGAACAATTTGCAACATCTTCATCTAAATATTTAACAACTGCATTTGACCATGTATTAACTCCAGCTGGATCATATCTAAATATTGCCATATTTTTTTACTCCTCCTATTGTACACTTGTACTATAACTAAATAGTAGCATCATTATCCTCAATAAGTCAAAAAAAAGAAGTAAAGTTTACACGAAATAAAATTTTTAGTGTAAAGCCAAGACAAAAAAATACACCTAACATACTATATACAAGGTGAATCGTTATGTTTTTAATCGTAAATTCCATTGTAGCAAGTCTAGATGGTTTAATTATTGGTATTGGTTTAAAACTTGCCAAAACAAAATTAACAAAAAGAAATATTGTAACTATTCTATTAGGAAATATTTTCATATACACTTTATTTCTTACTTTATATTATTATTTTCATCTTACTTTTATGACCAAAACCATTTCTACTATTTTATATTTAATTTTAGCTTGTCTTTCTTTTAAAGATGACAAAAATAAAACATATAATGGTAAACTAACATTTTTAGAATGCACCCTTTTAGCACTTACCCACTCTTTAGATGGCACACTTGTATCCCTAAACTTTGTTTATAACTATAAGTTTATCCACATCATTTCCATTTTTAGTTTTTCATCTATCACCCTTTTACTAATCGGCTACTACTTTGCAAGCATTTTTAAAACAACAGAAAAAAAGGAAATAATAAGTGCTTTATTATTTTTACTACTCGCCATTTTTAATCAATTCTTTTAAATAGTGTTCATAAGTATTTAAAACATCCATTAATTCCTCACTCGACTTACAAGAACAAACCCTTAACTTCATTTCTTTACTAGCAGGCATTCCTTTTAAATAATATAAAATATTGGTACGAATTTCAAGTAAAGCAACTCGTTCATTTTTATCATCTTTTAATAAAGCAAAATGTCTCTTCATCATCTGTACTTTTTCTAAATAACTTGGTTCAAGTGGTATAACACCATTTTCTAAATAAGTTACACAATCTCGAATAAGCCAAGGATTTCCAAGAATTCCGCGCCCAATCATCACCGCATCACAATGAGTTTCTGCAAGCATTTTTTTAGCAAGTTTAGGACTTGTTACATCACCATTGCCAATCACCGGAATAGAAACAGCATTTTTTACTTCTTTTATAATATTCCAATCTGCTTTTCCAGAATATCCTTGACTTCTAGTTCTTGCATGCACCGTAATAGCACTAGCACCTGCTTCTTCAATTATTTTGGCAACCGCCACTGCATTGATACTTGCTTCATTCCATCCACTTCGTATTTTTACAGTAACAGGAACAGTCACTGCCGAGACAACCGCTGAAACAATTTCTTTTATTTTCTCAGGATTTTTTAAAAGAGCACTTCCCGCTTGATTTTTTAATGCTACTTTAGGAACAGGACACCCCATATTAATATCAATAATATCAGGATGCATCATCTCTTCTACTTTTTTAGCAGCTAAAACAAAACTTCTTACATCACTCCCAAAAATTTGTTGCGCAATGGGTCTTTCTTTTTCATCCATTTTTAGCATTTTTATTGTTTTTTCACTATCATAAAGAAGAGCTTTATCACTTACCATTTCCGCAAAAATAAGTCCTGCTCCCATTTCTTTAATAATCTTTCGAAAACTCGTATTTGAAAAACCTGCCATGGGAGCCATAACGATTTTATTTTTAATTTCTATATTTCCTATTTTCCATGTCATTTTTACACCACCTAAAACTTATTATTAATAAAAATTATATTCCACTAAATATGCAACAGAAATTTGCATATTTTTAAAAATAGTGTATAATATAGTTACAGGGACAAAAAAGGAACATTTATTCAGAGTGAATGTCGTCCCACTTTAAAGTGTTAGACACTCAATCAATGTTGAATGAGTGTCATTTTTTTATTGCCAAAACCAATAAGGTTAGGAGTAATAAATTGATAGCTATAAGCCTTAATACTTTTATAATAAAAGTCTTAATTTTCATATTTATCAAACCTCCTTTCTCTTTACAAAGTAAGGAGGACGACACTCAAATTAAATGTTCCTAAATTCATTATAATACACATTATTAATAATTACGAGTAAAAATACCCATTACCTTCTTTTACAAAAAAAGATTTTTTTCTTTCATAAATTCATAAAATTCATTCTGCTTATTTAAAAAAGAATAGTAACTTCATCTCCATTTTTTAAACCAGCAGCATTTGCATCATCCAAATCCAAATGTAGTTCGTAGTATCCATTGTCACTTATTTTAATAGAAGCATCTAAAATACAAGATTTATCTCCCAAAACCTTGATTTGCACCATTTGATTATCCACAACCCCTAACTCTTTTGCAAGTGTACCATTCATGTGAACATGGCGATCAGCAACAATACAAGCATTTTCTAATGTAACACTATCCTTTTCTCCAATAATCGTAATGGATTCGCTATTTTTGAGATTGCCACTTCTTCTGACTGGAGGATTTATCCCTAAAGTATAGGCATCACTCCTAGATATTTCCACTTGGTTGTACTCTCGTAAAGGTCCAACTACCCGCACATTAGAAATTCTTCCTTTTTCTGTTGCAATCGTAACAACTTGATTACCGGCAAATTCTCCAATTTGATGTAAATCATTCTTCTTCGTTAAAGGCATAGAAAACAATCTTTTATAAATTTCTTCTGTTAAATGCACATGACGATTACTAACACCTACCATTACTTTTCTTTCCATTTTATATCACCCTCATATTCCCAAAAAGACAAATGTCCATTTTTATAAATAGGTTCTATCTCTTTTGCATTTTCTAATTGAAACCCATATCCTTCCCACTCGGTATGTTTAATTACACTTCCGTAAATCTCTTTATTTTTTCTTGCAAGAATCTCTCGCATTTTCTCATCCATTTTCACACAATCCACTAAAGTAACAGAACCTAGTATACAACCACTTGGATAAGTAAATCCAAAATGTTTAAACTTTTCCATGGCCTTTTTATCGACTCCTTTGCCAGCATGAATTAAAATATCTCCTCTATACTTTGTTTTCCAAGTTCGAAATTCATACTGTTTAACCCCTTTTACAATAAGTGTTGCAAACGGTTGCTTAATAGTTATTACTTTCATAAACATCACTATCATGTATTTTAACATAAAAAAGAGCCATAATAAACACAAGGAGGAAAAACATGAAAAATCAAAATTGTGGCGACTGCAAAGATTCAAAACAAGGAAAAGCTTATATGGATGAAGAAACAGGACTACTTTGTGTAGAAATAGTAGAAAAATACGAAAAACCAAAAGGAAAAAAAGTATTAGTTCCTTACATTTGTACAACGTGTGGGACTGTCAACTGGAAATGCATTGATCCAGAGGAAAAAGACTGTTAAAAATTTTTAAAATATCGTTCAATTCAAAAAACGATATTTTTAATTTGTATAATTTTATTAACAATATTGAATATATATTGCATACATATTGCCTTTTTACATAAAGTATGCTATTCTCATAGTAAGAAAAATAGAAAAAGGATGTGAAAAATGGCAAATATTACAGAAGCAATAAACATGAGTTTTAGAGTAGACAAAGAATTAAAGAAACAAGCAGATACTTTATTTAAAAGTTTAGGATTAAATACCAGTGTTGCCTTAAATATGTTTTTAACCCAATGCGTTAGAGAACAAGCCCTACCATTTACTCCTTCTATGAAAGATGAAAAAAAGGAAATTCCAAAAACAAACACTGTCTCTCAAGAAATCACAAAAGAACCACAACAAACAAAATACCAAAGTTATTACGAAGATATCTTATAAAGAAAAGTTACATTTTCTTTTTTATTTACAAAAATTTATATCTTATAAATTCGAGTCCAATTTTCTACATATAAAAGATAACGTATCTTACTTAATCTTTATATCAACCTACGAATTCCTACAAATGTATTATCATCATACACAACTTCTATTAAATCCATTTCGTGAAATACACCATCAAAAATAACTTCTT
Organism: uncultured Bacilli bacterium; assembly: GCA_949025205.1. Taxonomy (GTDB): domain Bacteria; phylum Bacillota_I; class Bacilli_A; order RF39; family UBA660; genus MGBC108787. Next base: position 14,379 of record CARMXJ010000006.1, read on the forward strand.
CATTATAGTCTAGAATAAGGCGATCGTACAAATTAAAACCTTGGTTACAAAACTTTAGCATCAAACTAAGAAGAGCAATATTATGGGTTACAATTAAAACATTTTTTTCTGGACTTATTAATACATCATATAAAAACTCGGTCATACGCGCACGCACATCGTTGATAGATTCGCCATTTTGTAACTTATAATCGAAATCATGTTCTTGCATACCTTTTAAAAAACGATATTCATTACAACCAAGTTCTCCCACAACTCTCTCATTTAATCTGGCATCTATTACAATATCTAATGCTTTTGACTCTGCTATATACTTTGCTGTATTCATAGCACAAAAGTATTCAGAAGAATAAACAACTTCTATATCATCTAAAACCTTATATTTTGTTAGAGCAACCGCTTTCATTTCTCCCTTAGAATTTAGCATGGTTCTTTCTCTAACCGTATTAAAAGTAGTAGATTTGGGATAAATAACATTTGCTTTACTAACCAAATTATTACTAATGAAATACAAATGTTTCATTTAGAAGATCCTTCCTAAAATACCGTAGGAAAAAATAAGCATAATAATACCCGCTAAAATAACACCTAGAAAAGCTGCAAGCATAGACTTTTTCTTATCCATATCAAGAAGCGCCGCAATTAAACACCCAGTCCAAGCTCCAGTCCCAGGAAGAGGAATTCCTACAAATAAGAAAAGACCCAAATATTTTAAATTTTCTATTTTTTCTTTTTTAGAATCCGCTTTTTCTTCACACCAACGAACAATTTTTCCAAAGAAAGGCCAATTGCGCATCAAACGAAAAAGAGGATTAATAAGCCACAAAATAAAGGGAATCGGGATAATATTTCCAATAAAGCAAAGAAAAAAACTTTGCCACATCGGAAGCCCTAGTAAACTTGCCGCAATAAGACCTCCTCTTAACTCCAAAATAGGAATCATAGAAAGAATAAAAACAACTAAATATTTTCCCATCATGCTTCCAGCAATTCCACCAAAAAGTCCTACCATAAAATTAGCTAATTTTTGTGTCATAATATCACCCTATAATATATATTCATATCTTACTTACATTATAAAATCATTCTACCATAAATTTTACAAAACAAAAAGCCCTCAAAAAAGGACTAAAATTTTACTTTCATTACAAATGTTTTTGTACAGCGTTTATAATATCATCATGAAACTCTTTATAAAAAACATTTTCTTGCTCCAAAGTCTGAATTTGCTCATAACAAGCTATTGCTTCTTGCTCTTTCATTTCCAATTGTTTTTGTAACTCCAAAACTTGTATTGCTAGCATATTATACTGTTCTAACAACTGACTATAAGTTACTTGTGCTTTAGAGTCTCCCACTTTGCAAGCTTCATCGTTATAAACTTGTATCAATCCAATCATATCTTCATCTAATTGTTCTCTTACAGTATCATCTAATTGTTCTATCAAAAATATTTCATGAGAAAGAATAGTTTGCATAAACTGTTGACAAATGATTCTATAAGTACTAATTTTTGTTTCTTTTGCAATAACGCCATTCGTATTAAACTGATAATCGGAAGATACATCTATAATAGTACCAAAAGACAAATTTTTATATTTTCTTAATATCTTAATTTTTTCTAATTTAAAAGCCAAAGGTAACCTAGAGGTATTTTTAAAATTAGTAACTGGATTTGTTACCATAATTGTATTAACAAATGTTAAAACTTGATTGGCCAATAATTTTTTTAAACTAATATTTTGATCTTCATCCTTTAAAAACATAAGATTAGTCATAGGAATATAGCTATCTACATGTTTTACCAATCCCAATAAATATATATTACCTAATATATCTGTCTTAGCAATAAAATAATCACAAGGATAATCTTTTTCTAAACCTAGTTGATATGTTTTGCTTTTATCGTATTGACAAATAAATTCAATATCAGAAGGACTATAAAAATAAATATTTTGTTCAAAAGCTTCTAACTTTAAAGCAATTTGATCAGAAAAGATAGAATTGAAATTCAAATGCCCTTCTTGTATTCCCTTATAAACAGAGTAGCTACTTTCTAAGAACTCTTTTAATAAAAGAAATGCCTCTTTATTTTTAAACATATTTGTTGCTCTTAAATAATCAAGATTTATTCCTAACAAATGAGGAACATTTTGAGGCATAACTTCAAAAGATAATTTTTCTCCATTCGCAAGATAAAATTGATATTGATTATAGTGCAAAGCATTGTTCTCATATTTTTGCACTAACTTTTTTAATTTATCAATTAAATTATCAAAGCTTTCTTTCGTTACTAATTTCATGATAAACCCCCTCATAAATTCTTTGGTATTATAACCCCCCCCCCAACTTTGTCAAGAATTTTTTTCTAGAAACACTAAATATTAAAAAATATGAAGTACAAACACAAAAAGAAAAAAGACTTAAATCGTCTTTCTTCCAAAAGTGTGAGTTTGAGTTTATATGTTATTTAAATTGTATAGAGTTATCGTTTTTATTTATATATCTTACAACATTTTATCTAATCTATCACTTCTCCTTTCGTATTTTCATCATACCAAAGAAATATGTTAGAATTGTGAAGTTAACGTGAAATCCACATCACTTGACACTTCCTTTTTTAATTTCAAAATAAAAGTTCGTCCCTTTATTTTTCTTGCTCGTAACTCCGTACTTAAATTGATGCATCTCTAATATATTACGAACAATGGATAATCCTACTCCGGTTCCTACAACATTACGCTTATGATTTTTTTCATTTTTATAATACTTATCCCAAATATATGGCAAATCATCTGTTTTAATGCCTTTGCCTGTATCCATGATTTCTACAAGATAATGTTTTCCTTTATCCGTAACACGCACCACAACCTTTTTATCTTTTCCTGTATAATTAATAGCGTTATTCATTAGGTTATAAATGACTTGATTTATTTTATTCTTATCAGCTAACACAAGTGCTTTAGTAGGAAGTTCCAATACAAAATTGTAATTTTCTGTTTCTTTTATAATATCATAACGAGCTAAAACATTTTTAATCTCTTCCGTCAAATCATATTCTTGTATATTTAAATTAGTACTTGTCGCCTGTAATTTAGATAAATCAAGCAAATCATTAACAAGGATATTTAACCGGTCCGCTTCTTCTATAATCACGTTTAAATCTTTTTCTCGTTTTGCTTTGTTTTTATAAGAAATATCACGTACCATTTCCGCATATGCTTTTATCATGGTCAAAGGAGTTTTCAAATCATGACTGACATTTGCAAGCAAATCTCTTCTTAATTCATCTATTTTTTTCATATCGGAACCAAGAGCATTCAATGTACGAGCTAGCTCATCAATTTCAAGGGTTCCATTTTCTAAAAACACAACATCATAATTTCCTTTTCCCATTTCGCGTGCTTTTTTTGTCATGTTAATAATTGGTTTTGTAATCTTTTTAGACAAGAAGTAAGCAATAAAACAAGCAAAAAGTAATACCAAAATCATAATATAGATGAGCTGTCCCTTTAAAATAATACTTGTAGAATCAATATCTTCTAAGCTAGAATAAACAAAAACATAACCAATATCAATATTAATTCCATACAAATACGCTTTCGTTTTATAAGTCGGATTTATGAGTTTGACCCCATTCTTTTTTGCATCTTGACTTTTTAAAGTGCTCTTAATTTTATTAATACTACTAATATTTTTATCAAGACCACACCCTACTTGTAATGTATTATAAGTAATAGTTGTTCCATAATTCGATTCATATTCAATACAAACCTCATTTTGATAAGCAAGCGTTGTAAGAACATTATCTAATTCCTCTAAACTCGTATTACTAATTTGATTAACAATAGAATTCATTTTTTTTATTTGGTAGTGTTCATAGCTAAACTGCAAAAACAAAACCTGAAAAATCCACAAAAAAACAATAATTCCTAAACTAAACAAAATTAAATAAAGTAATGTTTTTAAATTTAAACTATTCCTTTTTTCCTTAATTACATTTAATAATTTACTAAATCTACTCTTTATATTCAAATTTATATCCCACTTTTCGTATAGTCACTATAAAATCTCTATAATTACCCAAATTGTTTCTTAGGGTTTTAATATGGGTATCGACAGTTCGATCATCCCCATAAAAATCATATCCCCAAATGTTGGTAAGTAAATTTTCACGTGTTAAGGCAATGTTTTTATTTTCAATCAAATAAACAAGCAAATCATATTCTTTTGGAGTTAAATAAACGAGTTTTTTATCTACATAAACCTCATGAGCATTTTTATCGATTTCCAAACCAGCAAATTTATACATTTTTTGTGCTTGATTATTTCGTTTAGTAACCGCCTTAATGCGAGCAACCAATTCTCTTGGACTAAACGGCTTTGTTACATAATCATCAACACCTATATCAAAACAGGTAAGTTTATCATACTCTTCACTTCGAGCAGAAAGCATAATAAAAGGAACATTACTAAAGGTACGAATTTCTTTTACAGCTTGGTATCCATCCATTTTAGGCATCATAATATCCATAATAATAACATCAAAATTTTCATTTTTAGCAAAATCGATAGCTTCATATCCATCGGAGGCTTCTCTATATTCAATATTTTCTAATTTTAAATATTCAATAATAACATCCCGGATTAATGCTTCATCATCTACCACTAAAACTTTCAAAATGTATCACCTCGCTACAAGATATATTATACTATATTTGTGAAAAACAAGTGAATTCAAAAAAAATCTATAAAATTTCTTTATAGATTCTTAACGCTTATATATTTCGATTTCTTCTGCTTTAATAGTATCGATTTCTTCTTTTGTATAAAAAAGTTCCATCCCTTTTTCATTTTTAAATACATAACCAATATGGGTATAACCCATTCCATTGCACTCTAATATTTGATAATCGCTCCTAGCCAAAAAACGCTTTCCTTCATCATCTAAATATACAACACCAACCTCAACACTACCAAAAATGGTAGTATCAATGGGATGCACATCTTTCATTAATTGTTCTGCCAAAGTAGTAACATCTTGATTTATAGTACCATCAGTAGATAAATATTTAGTAGCTCCTACTAAAAGAACAGCGGCTAATGTTGCTATACCACCTTTAATCATTTTACATTTTTTAGATTTGCTTACATTTAAACTTCGATTATTTTTAACAACTATCATTAAAAATCCCCCTTTAAAACAAGAAATATTATACATAAAATCGTGTGAAAGTCAAATTTTAATTTTAAAAAAAAGATACATTTTGTACCTTTTTATATAAAATTATCGGTTGTAAAATATTTAGTGTGTGTAACGTAATTTGTTATACATATTTTTTTAATTAAATAAAAAAGACATAGAAGCAAATACCTGATACAATTTAAGTGTTCAAACAAAAATGAAAGCAGGTGCTTATATGTCTAATCAAAATTATATTATGGAAATCCTAGAATTGAAAGATAATAATATTCATTTTTATGAAAATTGTTACCACAAAGAGAATATTAATGGCTTTGATTGTAAAATCTTTGAAGGTTATTTATCTTATCAACCTACCCATTGCTATAAATGTGGAGTTCCTTTTGATGATTTATTTGAAAAACATGGTTTTATTACTTCTAACATTAAAATTCCTAATGTCTCTGGCTTTAAAACTTTTCTTCGTTTACATAAACAACGTTATCTTTGCAAACATTGTCATAAAGCTTTTACTTTGCATTCTACTCTTGTTAATTTTGGTTGTTTTATTTCCAATAATACCAAATGGCATATTGCAAAAGATTTGATGAAAAAACGCTCTGAAAAAGATATTGCTCTTGATAATAATGTCTCTCCTAATACTGTGGAGCGTATTATGGATTCTTATTATGATACTACCCGTATTTGTAAAAACTTTCTTCCTAAAGTTCTTTCTTTTGATGAATTTAAGTCTGTTAAATCTGCTGATGGTGCTATGAGCTTTCATTTATGCAATGGGCAAACTGGTAAAACAATTGATATTGTCGAAGACAGAAGGTTATTTAGTTTAATGAAATATTTTTCTTACTATTCTTATCAATCTCGTTCTCGTGTTCAATATATCGTGATTGATATGTATTCTCCTTATGTTTCTTTAATTCGTAAAATGTTCCCTAATGCCAAAATCATTATTGATAATTTTCATCTTATTCAACTAATCTCTAGATCTTTAAACAAAACTCGCATTCAACTTATGAAAAAAGACAAAAAGAATTATAATAAATTAAAACGTTATTGGAGATTACTTCTTAAAGATCACAATGATTTAAACTTTGAAACTTGGAAACGCTTTACTTGTTTTTCTTCTCTTATGACGGAAAGTGACGTCGTTAATTTTATTATTAATCTTAGTGATGAATTAAAACATACTTATCATTTATATCAGCGTTTACTATTTGCTTTTAAAAATAAAGATAAACTTACTTTTATTCAAGTTCTTAATGAAAAACATGATCATATTTCTGATTATATGAAAACTTCTCTTCACACTCTTATTCAGTTTAAAGACATGATTCTTAATACTTTCGATAACCACTTCCACAATGGATTTATTGAAGGAAATAACAACTTTATTAAAGTTCTTAAACGCATTGCTTTTGGGTTTCGTTCTTTTCGCAGATTTAAAGCTCGTATTATGATTTGCAAAGGTTTAATTTCTTCCACCAAAAAAGTTAATACCTGATTGGTATTAACCCTATTATTTATTATCACTTTTTTGTGTCTTCACACACTATTTGACAATTAACCAAATTATCTACATTCTATCTCTTTTACTTTTCCATAAAAGTCTTAGAAGGAAAATCAATACAAGAAAACCAATAAGTCCAATGATACCAACACTTTTTTTATTATTTTCATTGTTTTCTACTTGTTCTTCTTTTTTAACATCTTGCTTATCTGATTTATCTTCTTGTTTATTATCATTTTCATTAAATGTATTATTTTTGTCTGATTCTTCGGTAGTATTATCTATTTTATCTTCATTAATAGTAGAATTATTGGTACTATTATTAGTTGTAGGAACTTTAGTATTTGTACTATTTCCCTGATTTATAGAATCAATAGAACCGCCTTGATTACCAGAGGATGTATTTCCAGAATTTTGATTATTGTTATTAGAAGAATCTCCTGGATTATTATTTTCATTATCATCACTTCCAGGATTATCATCTATTATAGGTTTATCTTTAATCCAATTTACCACCGCAGTCGTTCTAGAAATATTTCCTGCTTTGTCTTGATATACAAATTCAAAGCTTCCATTTTGATTAAATATATAAGACATACTTCCATTATTATTTAAAACGGTAATATCTTCGCTTAAATCGACTAAAGTAACCACAACAGGATTATAAGTTTCTTCTACTTCGCTATAAGAAAGATGAGCAACTGGAGCAATAACATCAATCCAATTTACATTTGCTGCAATATTACTTCTATTACCCGCCTTATCTTCCAATTTAAAAGTATAATCACAATTTTGTTCAAAAGTATAAGTTAATGGTTTTGTACGTGCAATTGTATGTAAGCTTTGAATTTCTTCTTTATTTGTAGGTGTTACACTTATTCCATCTAAATCTTTAAATTCTTCTTTGATCACACTTCCTAAAGAGTTTAAATAAACTGTATAAATATTAATTTCCTTTTCTTCATTGGTATAATAATAATCAATTTTTTCTGTATCTAAAGAATCATTTAAATAAAGAATCTTTGTAATTTCACCATCAAAATCCAAATATTGAATACGTTTAACTTTTTTATTTTCTACTTCAATAAAATTAGTCTTTACATCATCTTTATCAAGTAAATAAACATCTTCACTAATATTCATAAGAGTAGCATCTACATTTTTATTAGTAGAATCCTTTATACTATACTTAACATCTGCCGTTGGAACCTTTTTATCAATCCAACTTACACTTGCAGTTGCAGTACCTTTTATACCATTATCATCTTCAAATTCAAAAGTAAATTCATCATTTTCAGTAAATACATGGGTATCACTTCCACCATTGTTGGTAATCGTAATATGTGTACTAGGATTAATAAGTCTTGCCAAAACATTTCCATTGGTTAATGTCGTAATATCATATCCAACCCCTGCTGTTGGAACAATCACTTCTTGCTTTGTAATATCTTCAAATAAATTAATCATAGCAACAGAAGCAAACATATTATAAGTCTCTATTTCTAATTTAACATATTGTCCATAAATACTTTCATCAAATACAACCTTTTGAATATCCCCATAATTTTGGCAATCCAAAATTTTTCCAGCTTCTGTCCAAGACTTTCCGTCTTGGCTAACATAAACAATTCCATTTTTTATAGCATCAGGGTCATTGGATTTATATTTCGTTTGAACAAATTCCAAAGCGGAAACATAAGTTGGATTATCCAGTTTAATGATTATAAAAGGTTTTTGACCTTGTTGAATAACATTATATCGAAAATCAGTATGCCATAAAGTATTTAAATTTCCATCAATGGCATTTTCTGCATAAAATGGTCTTTTACTATCTACAGATTGTGTGGAATATTCATGAATAGACAAATGAGAGATTCGAATATATTTTTGGGTGTCTGGTTGATTATCTTGGGTAAATGTAACTTCTAATAAATCACTTGGTAAAACAGTCTTAGTGGCAGCAACTCTTACTTGTAAAGTCTTATCTCCCGTATTATCAGGAGAAGCACTTGCATAAGAAGTCCATGAATCATTTATACTATTTCTCCATTCAAATCCTGTATTGATACCAATTACACGATTTTCTAAATCATTTGCATAAAGGTTTGTCGGTAAAACAGCTTTCGTAATATCAATTTTATAAACATTCTCTGGAGTTCTTGGGGCACCTACAATATTAATATAAATATCATTTTCTTCTGTAATAGATGCAATTTCTTCTGATGTTAAAGTTACACTATGTTCCTCTCCAGCAAGAGAAATAACAGTTTTCCAATTTTGTTGTCCATCCAAACTATATTCCCAACGAACACCGTTGGCATCAAATCGACTTGCTAACTTAATTTTATTAGCATTATCCCCATCAAAAGAGAAACTTGCTACTTCTTTATCTAACTTCCCAAGTAGATAATTAGCCTCTACTCTCGTTAAAGAAGGTTGATAAACATAGTAATTATCTGCTGTATTATTTGGAGTCGTACTTCCCTCCGTTAAAATACGCGTTTGTAAAAGAGTAAATTTAAAACCATATTCAGCACTTGTCATTTTTGGCATGATTAAATTAGTTAAATGTTGCATTGGAAGTGGGAAATATTTTAAACTCTCTCCTATTTCTTTTGCTAAATTATAATAATCTGCTTCTGTTTTATTTGGATTAGCATTAAAGTTTTGTATTAAACCATACCATGCATCGATATTAAGAGGTTGTACTTTTAATGCTTCTCTATAAATTTCTTCTTGTTTCATCGAATTATCTTTATAAACGTCTGCTAGATATACTAATTTTTCACTTGCCTCGAAAGTATCATAATTATTTAACACTTCTTGCGATAATGCCATATAAACTACAGAATATCCTCTAGAATAAGCAGCATTTCCCCAACCAAGTAACATTCTTTCCCCTTTTTCAGATAAAGTCCATCCAGAGACATCGTTATCTATATTCCAATATCCGTTTCCACTTGCATCTTGCGTATAGTAAATAATCGCAGCATGACCAGGTTGTCCAATAACAGCAGATGGAATACCATGGGAACCACGTATATTAGAACCAGTTTTAGAAATACCTCCACAAACAGCTCCCGTTCCATATTCATTTCTAAAGTTCATCCAAACTTTATATAAACCATTTCGATAAGTTACACCATATTTTGAGAAAATTCCATTAAACTTTTCATCCCAATAATCCTTCTTTTCAGGGTCATGGAAAATAGGATTACTATAATTTGGCCATACATAAGCCATATAAGGATGTGGAGTTAAATATTTCCAAGCTTGATTCGGATATTTATCTACATAAGATTGTGTATATTCATTTAACCATAAAATTTCTTCATCATCTATATTATTATTCATAACAAAACGCATTTCTTCAATTGTATAATCTTCAAACCATTTTGTTATATCAATGCTTGGAGTCACAACAAACTTATCATTTTTATGTAACATTTTATAGATTTCATAACGTGTTACAGCATCTGATTTATTTTCAGGTTGACTAGATTGCATCCATAAACCAACTAATTTAGAATGGGTTAATGATAGTGCTATGGCCATCTTTTTATATAAATCCCCATAACGAGTTCCATATTTTGTTGTCTCTGTAATAGCAAAATCACTTTTATGTTTTACTAAAATACTTTTTAATACATTTAAAGAATTATAATAACTTCCACCCTCTGGAACTCCACCAAGCGTATAAAGCCGTAAATTGTCTAAATTATTAAATAACCATTCAAACGTTTCTTTATTTTCATTGCTTTCACGAACAAATCTCTTAATAGCATATTGTCCCATATTATTGACTAAATTTCTTTGTAACAATGTAAGTTCATAAGCTGGATTTGTTAAATCGGCATTTGCAAAATCTCTTTTAATAATTTCATCATATTCTGCTACACTTTTAGTAACATTTTCTTCCGTTTCTACATTTGTTAATTTGGCATCAGCATAAACAGAATGGTCATTTCCATTTGCACCATTACTATCAGCGACTAATTTTAAATAATTGGCATTTGCAATGTTTATTTTGACAAATGTAGCATTTTCTCCTGCCTTTTTAACTTCTGGATTTTCAGCAGTTTGTAAATCCCATTTTGTTCCATCAACAGATGTATAAATATAAAATTTAACACCATTACTTGAAGAAGCGGCCGTTTGATTTAAACCAATATAAGCCGTAAAATATTTATAATCATAATCGCGTAAATCATATACAAGTTGAGAAGTAGCATGAGCCCACATTCCCTTATCAAAGGTATAATAAGCACCCTCTACTTTTACAGCAATTTTTGACCCAGCACTAGTAGTATCTTTAAGAAGACTACCCCAACCAGACCTAGATTGACTAGCAATATAATTTATATCCGATAAATAAACAAAATCTGACTCCTCTACTTGTTGTTTTGAAATATTTAATGGTGTCATCACCTCTTGATTTTCTAAAGTAACTTCACTTCCCATAGCATATTCATTCGTTAAAACAGTATTTTCTGTATTGCTTATATACACTCTTGGAAAAAAAGCTCCCATTAATAAAGAACAAGTAACAATTCCTGTACTTAATAAAATTTCTCGTTTTTTCTGTAAAATTTTTTCTTTCATCAAATTCATCCCCTTTATTGGTTGGTTATTATACAACAAAAAAATCAAAAATGGAAGTAGTAAATTTTTACCAATCTTTTTTACCATTCCTTATAACTATTATTTTACTATTTTTATTGTCTTTTGTCATATTTTTTAAGTAAAGTTTACGTTATTTTACACTTAAATTTTTTTTAAAACTTGCTTTTCAATTCATTTTATGCTCCTGTGATAAAAATTAAACCTTCTTCAAAAAAAGAAACAGATACCCAAAGGATTTGCTTCTTATTTATCTCTTAAAACAGCATCAAAACTACTTTCTACTTTTTCTATAATAGCATTAAAAACTTCCATAACTTCTGCTTCTTCTAACGTACGTGTATTGTCTTTAAATACCAACTTATAAGCAATTGATTTTTTTCCTTCACGAATATTTGGATATAAATCAAATACATTAGCACTTGCAAGGATTCTCTTGCCTTCTTTGATAATACAATTTTTAATGGTTTCGCTATCAATCGTCTCATCCACGATAAATGCAACATCTTTAATAATTTCTGGATATTTGCTAGCTTCTTTATATTTAATCGGCTTAATAGAAGCATCAAACAAAGCCTTCATAGAAAGTTCGCAGACATAAATTTCTTCTTTTTTAAGACTTGGATGAACAAGTCCAATCACTCCAATAGGTTTTCTATCCAGCAAAATAGAAGCAGAAACACCAGGATGCAAAGAATCAATTTCTTCTTTTACAAATGTATAACGATTTTTAAATCCTAAATAATCCAGTAAATTGCAAACAATTCCTTTTAGTAAATAAAAATCAACTTTAACATTTATTTGTTGCCATTCATTTACTAAATAACTGCCTTTCATCAAGATAGCAACTTTTGTAATTTCATTATAATCCACATCATAAGTCTTTGCAATTTCATAAAGGTTTATATCTTTTACATTTCTGGCTTTATTATAATCATACACAGAAAGTAAGGAAGGCAAAAGAGTAGTTCGAATGACACTCTTATCCACACTCATTGGGTTAGGCAAAACTTTAGGCTCCCGCTTATCATATCGAAACCATTTAGACATTTCAGGACTTGTTAAAGTATACGTTTTACACTCGTTTAATCCAAGAGCACGAAGTCTTTTACTTATCTCCTTACGAATTTTTACGTCTCCCTTATATTCTCCACGCTTAGTAGGAACTTGAGGAAGTGTAGAAACCAAATTATGATACCCATAAAGTCTTCCAATTTCTTCTGCAATGTCATTTACATTGGCATCAATATCTAACCTTCTACTAGGAATAGTAACAGTAAAGACACTCTTCTCTTCTTTGTATGGAAACCCTAATCTTTCTAATTCTGTTTTGACATCTTCATCTTTTAAAGTAATGCCAAGCAGTTTATTAATATCTTTTGTTTCAAAAGTAACTATTTTCTCACTCTTATCCACTTTGTCATGTAAAGCTACGCCAGAAAGTATTTCGGCATCCGCATATTTTTCTAACAAATAACAAGCTCTTTCTATAGCCATATTCGTATACTCATAACTTAGGCCTTTCCCATAACGAATAGAAGCTTCACTTTTTAAATTCAAACGAGCTGCTGTATTTCTTATACTTACAGCATCAAAAATAGCACTTTCAATTAAAATTGTTTTTGTTGTTTCTTCTACTTCAGTATTAAGTCCTCCCATAACACCAGCAATACAAACAGGTTTTTCTCCATCCGTAATGACAATATCACTCGTAGTTAACACTCTATCTACACCATCTAAAGTACGGATACCCTCATTTTCTTTGGCATTTCTAACGACAATTTTATCACCTAAAGATTCTTTATCAAAAAAGTGAAGAGGTTGTCCAAACTCAAGCATAACATAATTGGAAATATCCACAACATTATTAATAGGACGCATCCCAGCATTAATTAGTCTTCTTTTTATAAAATCAGGAGATTCTTTAATCACTACATTTTTAGCACACTTTGCTAAATAATAAGGACATTTTTCTGTTTCAACAGAAACACGAATAAAGTCGTTTACGTTTTCACTTATTTCTTTATGTTCTATAGGAGGAAGAGTTACTTTTTTATTTAAAATACAAGCAATTTCATAAGCAAAACCAATGTGATAATAGCAATCATTATTTCTGTGTTTGTGTACATCTAACTCATATAAACAATCATTCGTTCCTAAATAAAGATTCGCATCCATTCCAACTTCAGCGCTATCTTCCACTTCATGAATTCCTTTGGCATAATTTTCTTCTGTCTTTTCTTCTATACCAAGTTCAAACAAAGCACAAAGCATACCATTGGACTCTTCTCCTCGAATTATCCCTTTTTTAATTTCAAAAGCACCAGGAAGTACTGCTCCAGGAAGAGCAACAATTACTTTTAAATCTTCTCTTACATTGGGAGCTCCACAAACAATTTTTACAACATCTCCACCAACATCTACCATACAAACATGCAAATGGTCACTATCCGGATGATTTGTACAACTAATCACTTTTCCAATCACTAAATTAGAAATATGTTTGTCGATTACAGCTTCTACATTAACTCCTGCCTTCGTAATTTTAACAGCAAGTTCATGTAAATCTTCATTTTTTATATCTACGTAATCACTAACCCAATCTAAACTAATCATTTACTCCACATCCTTTCTATCAAAAGTACTAATCTCTCGTAAATCCATTTGATAAAATGTTCGAATATCAGAAATACCATATTTAAGCATAGCAAGTCTCTCTGCTCCAAAACCAAAGGCAAATCCACTCCAAACATTTGGGTCGTACCCACAATTTTTTAAAACATTGGGATGCACCATACCAGCGCCACTAACCGTTATCCAACCAGTATTTTTACAAATAGAACAGCCACTCCCCTTACATGCAAAACAAGAAATATCGGTTTCAACAGATGGCTCTGTAAATTGGTAATAACTAGGTCGAAACCTTGTCTCACAATCACTACCAAACAATTTCTTGGCAATAACATCAAAGGTTCCTTTTAAATCAGACAAACTAATATTTTTATCAACAAGCAAACCTTCAATTTGCATAAATTGATGCGAATGTGTTGCATCATCGGCATCTCTTCTATACGTTTTTCCTGGACAAATCATTCTTACCGGCGTATTTCCTCCACCTTCCATCATCGTCCGAATTTGGACAGGAGAAGTTTGACTTCGAAGCAATATCTCTTCCCCACTTAAATAAAACGTATCTTGTGCATCTCTTGCGGGATGTCCCTTTGGTATATTTAAAAGTTCAAAATTATAACGGTCTTCCTCTATTTCTGGTCCATCTACAACATCATATCCCATCGACATAAACACACTCTCAACTTCTTCAATGACTTTTTCTAAAATATTAGGAACACCAGTTGGTATTTTCATTCCTGGAAGCGTAACATCAATTTGTTCACTTGCCAATTTCTTTTGTAACTCCAAATTTGTATAATATGCTATTTTTTCCTCAAATTTAGTACTTAACTCTGTTTTTAAATCATTTAAAATTTTTCCAAACTCTTTTTTCTCTTCATTTGATAATTCCTTCAAATGTGTTGTTAACTCACTAACAGGTCCTTTTTTTCCTAAATAAAGAACTTTTAAATCATTAATCTCTTTTAAATTTTGGGCAGTTTCTATTTTATCGACTGCCTCTTTTAATAAATTTTCTACTTTTTCTTGCATATAAATTTTTTCCCTACTTTCTTTCTAATATAAGTTCACTAACATACATACTTTCCTTATCCAAAATTGCATGAACTATTTTTTCTGCTACTTCCTCTGGATGCATAAACTTTGCAACATCTGGAGAAGCTCCACATTCTTTACTCCAAAAATCGGTATGCATTCCTCCAGGATAAACACTAACAATTTTAATATTAGAACCTTTAAGTTCCGTTTTCAAACTTTCAGTAAATCCTCTAGCACCCCATTTGGCTGCACAATAAATAGACTCATTTGCATTTCCTTTTAAAGAGGCTGTAGACATGATATTAATAATAGTTCCACCATTTTGTTTCATAAATTTGACTGCATTAGAGCTCATCAAAATAAGACCAATTAAACTTCCACTAAAAGCAATATCTATTTTTTCTCTATTATTTTCCTCAATAGTACCAAAACGACCAACACCTGCACAATTAAAGAGATAATCTATCGATTTATTTTCATTCTCTAATTTTGAAAATATTTCTTTTACAAATTCCTCATTAGAAATATCTCCTGTAATAAAAGAAACATAAGTTTTATATCTTTTACTCAACTTTTTACAAGCACTTTGTAATTTATTTTCATCACGCCCTATCATATACACAGAGATATTATGTCTTAATAATTCTTCGCTAATAGCATAACCAAGTCCTGAACTGCCTCCAGTTACTATTGCAACTTTTTCACCTATCATGTTTCCTCCTTTAACAATTTTAAATCAATTAATAAATCTTCCAAATATTTTTCCTTTTCTAAAACAAAAATAGGATAAGGATAATCTTTTTGCTCTCGACTCCAACTATCAAAGCGTTTCATAACAACGTTTATAAGTTCATCATTATTTCCTCTTTTCTTAAATCTCTCTAATAATATTTCTCGATAATCAAAAGAAGGCAAAACATACATAAATTCTATATCATTTTCCATTAATATCGTTTCAATCACTTCAATGGCAGGAACTAAAACCAAATCAAATTGATTAATTGCTTCTTTTAGCGCTTTTATATAATTCGCTGGCCAATTAGGATTAGGAATTCTTTTAATAGAACATTTTAATTTTTCAAAATCTTCTTTATTTACAGAAGAATAATCATATCGATAAGGTGAACTTTGCAAATCACATATATTTTTATATTTATTTCCAACATACGTTTTCCCAAGACCAGAAAACACACACATTACTTTAATAGACATATAACAGTCTCCCTTTCAAATAAATTCATAACTATAGAAATAAACTTTCTTCTAATAATGGAATAATATCAATCGCTGGCTCTTCATATGGATGCACTTCTCTTAGTTTTAATAGAACAGTTTTAACCTTATCCCAATTACAAACAACTTCTAGTTTTTCTTCCTCTACAAATTCCAATTGATTATTTTTTCCAATATAAGGATTTGCATCTTCATTTGGTTTAAAAGTACCTACACATTTTGTAGACATTGAACAATGTGTATAATTTCCAATTATACCCGCTCCTGCCTCGCAAATTGCTTTTCTAACTATTTCTACATTTTCTAATGGAATTGTAACTACAATTTTTACTTTATTAATATTTATATTCATTTATTTTCACCTACTTTAACAAACTTCCGCCATTCACATTGATATTTTCACCATTGATATAACTTGCTTTTTCTGAAAGTAAGAAAAGTACAGCATTAGCAATATCTGTGACTTCTCCAATTCGATACATCGGATTATTATTTTTTTGTTCTTCTATTTCTTCTTTTGTCCAACCAGCCATAGCCAAAGAAGTATTCGTAAGTCCTGGACTGA
Source organism: uncultured Bacilli bacterium (assembly GCA_949025205.1). Classification (GTDB taxonomy): domain Bacteria; phylum Bacillota_I; class Bacilli_A; order RF39; family UBA660; genus MGBC108787. The sequence continues at coordinate 31,176 of CARMXJ010000006.1, forward strand.
CAGAATTCACACGAATATGGTATTTAGAAAATTCTAATGCACTCGCTTGTGTCAAATTAAGAACACCTGCTTCTGATGCACAATAAGCACTCGCTTCAACACATGGTTTTATTCCAAGCCTAGATGCAATATTTACAATACTAGCACTTTCACTTTTTTTAAGATACGGAATAGCAAACTTTGTAACAATTACTTTACCAACCAAATTTACATTTAATATCTTACGAAAACCATCTATATCTAAATCTTCAATAAAATTATCAATATTTGTTCCTGCATTATTTACCAAACAATCTAATTTTCCAAACTTTTCATTAATTTTCGTAAACATTTCATAGACTTCTTTTTCATTACTTACATCCGCTTTAATACATTTAAAATGATTACTTATTTCTTTAAATTCTTTTTTCGCTTCATACATCATTTCTTCACTATGTCCATAATTTACAAATACAAAACATTCGTTTCTTAAAAGCTGTTTTACTATTTCTTTTCCTATACCACTTGTCCCACCAGTAACCAAAGCTATTTTTTCTTTCATACCAACTCCTCCTTTCGTATTTCCACATATTTCATAGGTCCTTCATAAACAACAACAGAATATAAATTTTCAAAAGATTTTAATTCTTCTAAAATATAAATCGCTATAGCTTCTATGGTAGCTCTAGGTTTTATCAAATCATCCAAATACGTTTTATCTAATTTGGATATTACATTATCTCTCTTAGGTTCTATTTCATGAAAATCGATATCCCCAACCATATTGTTAATAAGTTTATCTTGAAAGTGAATTTCTATTTTAAATGTATGACCATGAATTTTTTTCCCATGAGCTGCATTAATTTCTCTAATTATACAAAGTTTAGCCATAAAATCTTCCTCCTAAATATAAAAAAGCCCTTACAAAAACTTGTAAGGGACGAAAACACTTAAATTCCGCGGTACCACCCAAATTCTAGATAAAAATCTAGCACTTAGTTTAGATATAACGCATCCATTGCGGCAAAACTAAAGTGTATGAAATTCATATCTATTCCTTATCTTTAAATACTCTCAGCGTCTCGTATTTAATCTCTTTTTGAAGAAGTGAATAGAATTACTTAAAAAACACTCTCAAACATTTCACTAAAAAATATTATAGCATAATTTCCATTGAACGCAAGTAACAAAATAGGTTTAGCTATCTTACATTTTCTTTTGTATTTCTTTTAATTCTTGAATAGATAAAGTTGTAGCTTCTGCAATTTGCTCTAATGTTAAAATTCCCATTTTTAATAAACTTATGGCTGTATCTCGATTTGCTTGTTTCATTCCTTGCTCAATTCCCTTTTCTAGACCTTTTTGCATTCCCTTTTGCATACCTTCTTGTAAACCTTTCTCTAATCCTTCTTGTAATCCCTTCTCTGCCATCTCTTTTTCAATCGCTTTTTGTAGTTTTACTTCATCATAATATAAAATGCCATCTACTTCTTCCATTAAACCTTTCATTTCTCTTTGCACACTATCCATGATTTTATCTCCCTCATAGAGCTTATTTAAAAATCTTTCATCTTCAATAACTAAGAAGGCTAAATCTTTTAATAAGCTCTCTTTTTTTATCTCATTATAATCGATTTTCTTAAAATAAGCTAGGTTTATATCATATATTGTAAGCTGCTCATTATGCACAATTTGATACTTTTTTACCATCATCTGCGATTCATATAAAAAATCTCCATACCCATAGGGGTCATACGAATTAATATTAATTTGTATAACCGGATGAATAAATGCATAATCACTCCATTTCTTCACTTGCCTTAAAGAAAGTTGAAAAAGATAACTTAAGTTTTTTATTTTTAAAATCGTACTACTTCCATAATTAATCTCAAAATTAAAATAAAGAACTTCATTTTTAAAAATCAAATCCACTTCACTATTTACAAGATTACTATTATATCCTACTTCTGGATAAACAAGTTCCAAATTATCTTCCAAATCTTCATAAGGAATATGGGTAATATCACTAATAATTCGTGCCATATAATTTCGTATATCTTTATTTTCTTTTGTCAAAGCCTTTTTAATTACTTTATCATTTAAATATTTAATTTGTTGCATAAAATCCTCCTTGTTTTGCCCACTTTAACAAAGAAAAAAAGAAGAGTCAAATAACAAAATTTTTAAAAAAATGACCATAAAAAAAAGAATTGTCCAAACAAAAAACCAAAAATTATTTAAACAATTCTCTGATTTTACAAAAAACTATTTTAATTTCGTAATCGCATCTAAATAATACGTATCATTTGCTTTTTTAAATTGATATTGGTATTTATTTAAACGTTTTGCGTTCTTTTCTAAGTCATTTTCTGTAACATCCACAACCGCCGCTTCAAACAAATTATCAAACGTATAATAACTACTTTCTTCTTTATTATAAATCGTAGCAGTAGTAAGTATATATAATACATCACCATCTTCATACATATTATCAATTTCTTCTAAAATTTCATTTTTTCCCTTAGTACATTTATTATTTTCAGCTGTATATCTGTCTTTATCTTTATTATAAGTAAAATTTAAACAATTGTAAGTAAAAGCACCTTCTTTATAATAATTTGTAGAACCAAACAATTTTTCAAAAGCATTCTTTAAGTCACTACCTTCTACCACAATTTGTTGTGAATTTGTTTTTATTTGTTTTGTTTCTAACTGACTATAAGCCATATTTAGTAAATAAGAAGATTTTATTTCACTTAATTTATAGTCGTTACTATAAAGATAATAGGCACTTACATGATCAGCATTTAAAGAAAGTTTCACTTCATCTAATAAATAACCATAATTATCAATATACCACTCTTTGTCTTTGACAATCTCTTGTGGTTTATTTTCTCCATTCCCATCTACATATTCTCCGGAAGTAGCACATGTCCCATTTTTTTCACATTCGCTTTTCATAAAATCAAAATATTTTACATCATATAAACAATATCCGAAATAAAGGACTATTGCAAATAAAGCAAAAATAACAACATCTCGCTTAAAAATAGAAAAACCTTTTCCTCTTAAAATTCGTTTTTCTTCTTGTTTTACCATTTCTGCAACTTCATTTTGAATTTCAATCGAAATTTCCTCTTTTAAATCTTCTTTATATTTAAGTGTATCATCTTTAATTGTAGTTTGAATTTCTTTATAAACCTCTTGCAAAACTTTCTCTTTTATTTCTTTAACAACATCCTTTTTAATTTCTTGGTTTTCTTTTTTCGTTGTTGTTTTAATATCTTCCTTTTTAGCCATAACCAATCCCTCTTTCCATGCCATGTATTATAACACTATTTTTAAAGAAAAAAAGCACTTTTTTGGTGCTTTTTAATAATTTTGTGCTTCAAGTTCCATAAAAGCTTGAGGATGTTTACAAACAGGACAAACAACTGGAGCAGATTCTCCAACATAAATATGACCACAATTTCTGCAAATCCAAACTTTTTCTTCTCCTCTTTGGAATACCAAATCATTTTCGATATTGCCAACTAAAGTCATATATCTTTCTTCGTGATGACGTTCTATATCTCCAACCATTTCAAATAGTTTAGCAATATCCATAAATCCTTCTTCTTTTGCAGTTTCTGCAAACTCTTTATACATTTCAGTCCATTCGTAATTTTCACCAGTTGCTGCATCCTTAAGGTTAGTCAATGTATCTGGAACATCTCCATCATGTAATGCTTTAAACCAAAGTTTCGCATGTTCCTTTTCATTATTAGCAGTCTCTTCAAAAATAGCTGCAATTTGTTCATATCCTTCTTTTTTTGCTTTAGAAGCATAATAAGTATATTTATTTCTAGCTTGACTTTCTCCTGCAAAAGCAGCCATCAAGTTAGCTTCCGTTTTAGAACCTTTTAATTCCATAATATTTACCTCACTTTCATAAAATATTATAACGATTTCTATCTTTAAAGTAAATACTTTTTCTTTAAATAAAAATAGATTATATGCTATAATAAAAAACACAAAAGAAAGGGAAATACGATGATAAAACAAAAGAAACAAGGAAATCTAATTATTATTTCAGGAACAACTTGTGCCGGAAAAGGAGCAGTCATTAATGCACTGCTCGAAAAAAACAAAAATCTATCATTATCTATCTCTTATACCTCAAGAGCGATGCGAGAAGGAGAAACCGAAGGTGTAGAATACAAATTCATTTCCAAAGAAAAATTTGAAGAAAAAATTGCCAAAGATGAATTTTTAGAATATGCTTTTGTACATAATATGAATTATTATGGAACTCCCAAAATGGAAGTCAAAGAACTATTAGATAGTGGAAAAGATGTTATTTTAGAAATAGAAGTACAAGGTGCTTCTAAAATTAAAGAAATATTTCCAGAAACCATATTAATATTCATTATGGCCCCTAGCATGGAAGAAGTAAAAAGGCGTATTAAAGCTCGAGGAAAAGAAACAAACGAACAAATTATCAAAAGATTTCAAACAGCATATAAAGAAATCAATGAAATACCAAAATACAACTACGTTGTTGTAAATGATGAAATAGATAATGCAGTAGAAAAAATCGAGGCTATTTTACTAAGCGAAAAATGTCGTGTCGACCGTATCGAAGAAATCGCTGTAGAAAATCAAGAAGAAATCATTCACGAATTTTTAATGGACAAAGAATTTGATAATAGTCCATTATATGAAGGGAAATTAGACTAGAAAAACTAGTCTTTTTTTGTCACAAAAAAACCCAAAACTAATTTTGAGTTTTTAGCAAATCAAATAATTGTGCTAATAAATCCGTATTATTTACTTTTTTAACATAAATATCTAAGCCTTCTAAAACTTCCTCTAAAACAATTTCGTTATTTGTAGAATCCCCTAGAATTTCACTACTAGCCAAAAAATATTTTTTTCCTTGAAACAAAGTTTCATTTAAAATTTTATACTTCTCTCCACTTTCCAAAGTAATGAGAGTATTTATCTCTAATCCCATACTACGCTTCACTTCCCTCATTTGAAGTATCTATAGTATCTTCTGTATACTCTCCTATAACAAACGGATTATCTTCATTTGAAGTAACCTCTTCTATTACAGGTTCTACATTCACTACTTTTAATCTTTCTGTTGTATCTTCCTCTTCTGGTAAATCTGGAAGCTCATTCATAACATCATCGATTAATAAATCAGGAGTACTAAATGTAGTTTCTTCCAACACCACTGGATTTCCTGGACTTTCTATAACTGCTTCTCTTGGAGTCTCTACAATACTCTTTTTAACAGAATCATCCATAGTTCCTAAATAAATTTCAATCTCATCATAAATTTCACTTGGCGTTTGGCTATATTTTTGACGATGTTTAATATCCTTAACTGCTTCATCAAGTTCTTTTAACTTTTGCTTATCATTTTCAATCGCAAGAACATCTTTAGTAGAACCAACATTTGCTAGTAAACAATTCATTTCTACAATTTCATCTTTATGTTTTTGAATTTCACTTTCATATTTTGCAATTTCTTGTGTTTCCAAAACATATGCCTTATGAATTAAAATCTTTTGGTCATTTTTATAATTTTCTACAATTTTTCTTACATTTTCTACTTCTTTTTGTTTTCTATCATAAGCAGCTGCTAGAATTGCTCTTCTTTTTGGTGTTTTATCTTCATTTCCCGTTTCTACAATTATTTTATACTCAGCAAGCTCTTGTAGTAATTGATTATAAATAGCATTGGTTTCTTCCAAACGAGCTGTTAAAGATTGAAACTCTACTGTATCAATAGTATGAATTTCCTCGCGAGCCATACTTATTTTTTCTTCTAATGCAGAAATTTCTCCATTTAAAAAATTAATACGTTCCTCTACAACTTTAGAGTCACTTCCTAAATACTCTTTTGTATCAATTAAAGAGGCAAACTCATCTCTTGCCTCAATAGCAGCTTCTTCTTCTTCTTGTAACATGGTAGTAAGTTCATTGCTACTTGGAATATCCATATAAGGTTTAGATTTAACAATGGTAACCAGTTCTTGTACTTTAGAAAGAGCATTTACACGATCTCCCGTAATAATAAGTTCCTTTGCTTCACTTGCAATGATCGCAGGATCTGTAAGAATTTCTAATCTTCTTTTATCCAACTTTGCTATTTTCTTTTGAAGTTCTTTAATCTCTTCCTCATCACGTTCTTTTAAATCTTCATCTATATAAGAAGCTGGATTCACTAAATTAGCTTTTGTTTCTTGTAGTTTAACTCTCTCGCTATTAAGTTTCTTAGTCATTTCCTCCATAGCTAAATTAAGATAATTTAAATTCTCTAAAGCACTATCATACTCTTTTTCTAAATCGTTAAGTGAAGTAGATAACATTCCAACTTTAGAGTTTTCCTCTGTTAATAAATTTTTAAAATAATTATTTGTAGAAGAATCTTTTACAGAAGCAATACGACCTGTTAAAACCACAATATATTCATTACTTTTTTGAATTTCCTCTTTCAATTCTAAAGTACGATTATGCAAATTATTTTCATTAGAAACAGCATCATCAATTTGTTTTTGTAATTTACGAATAGACCTTTCTTGCTTTTTAATTTTAGCTTCTAAACTCGCACTAATATTTTCATCAAGTAATTTTTCACTAGATCTAAAATACTTTTCTTCTTCTTTTGCTTCACGCAAAGAAGTAAGGTCACTTATATACTCCCCTTTTTCGCTTGAAAGTTCACGATCTTCCGCTTTTAATTGATCTACATTTGGAGACGCTCCAGCCATATCGGCTAAAACATCCACCTTCTTTACTATATCAGCTTGCATATGTTAGCCACTCCCTTTATTCTTACACTATTAACATAATAACATACGAAAATGCAATTTGCAATAAAGAGAATGGCGAATTTTTTTCTTTTTTGACATTTTTATTCCAAAAAGAATTTACAAGCAAAAAGCCTTGGCAGTTTATTTTTTAATAATTTTTATTTCATAATGGCATACTTGTATTATTTTCAAAAACATTTCAAAAGTAAAATCCGCTATACCCGGTGATTTTGCTAACTCTTTTTATGAATAACCTCTACTTTTTCGTATTTCTTTTATTGTTTTCATACAGCTAATACGATTCGAAAAGTCCTTGGACTTGTTTGACCAGTATAACGCCCAGAAGCAAATATCCCAGCATTCATTCCAGAGCCACCTTTGATAACCCAAGAACTATATGGCATTAAATAACTATTTTGATCATTATACCATGATCCAATTGAATAGTTATTAGTTTGTTTGATAAATGGTCCCATTTCACCTAATCCATCCCCTAGTATTCTTTTATCAAAGGAATAAACATCTGTTCCTTGCGTATAGGCATCATAATATTTAGAGTTCGGAAAAGGCACTCCTTCAAAAGTTCCAGCTCCTGCGGCTAAAATTCCATTAAAACCAGAATTACCATCTTTTCTTCCAATATAGGGAGTTCCATTTTCAGAAACTAAAACACTCATTACCAATTCCGATGTCCCTCCACTCATATCATAAATTCCACTTTTATTTCCTGTTGTACTTGCAACACCACTTTGGATATTAAAATAATTGATTGTCTTTTCTCCGTCAACTCCTGGAGTTGTACTTTCGTAGTCTGTATACTCTGAAGCATTTACTAAAGGCTCATTTACTGCTGCATATCCTGTGATATATGCACTATTATTGTTTAGTCTTACACTTGTTGCACTTCCGTAAGCACTATGCTGTAAGTATGCAACTGCTCCCCACTCTGTATTCTTCATCATATGACTATCTAATTCACGTTTGTAATTATAACTTACTAAATGTGCACTAGATGCATTTAAATTTACCCAACTATATACATTTGGTTTAATTTGTAGTTTTGATGGGTCTGTTACATTCGCCTCTATATTTTCAGAAGAAATAGCTCCTTTATATCCTGTCTCAAACTTTCCTACCCATAAACCATTTGTGTTCATGCTGATAAACGCTGGATGGGTCATATAGTCTCCTATTTGACAATTGCCACTTTCTCCAGAAAGTCCTTGTGTCTTTTCTGCATTCATAGGTGTTGTACATTCTCCTGTATTTACATCATTTGTATCTGTTATTCCAAACTTAATGGGTATTTCATGTACTTTACTTGTATCAATTTCTGTTGCTCCAGTATATTCTCCCATATCCCATAACTGATAACTATATTTCGGTATCCATACAAAGTAACTCTCTATATTCTCTTCTGGTATTACATCATAACTATTATAACTCTTTGTTTTATCAACTAATACGACTGCATTTGCCCAAGTTTTCTTTTTATAACTATACCACTCTGTTTCAATATTTGCTTTTGTAACGGTTCCATCATTTGCTATAACAACGGGTATTAAATCTCCTTTTAATACGGGATCTGCTCCATTTAATAGTTCTTCTTTATATATTTCTGCTACTTGATTTAAACTTGCATTTACACTTATTTTTCCAATAAACGTTTTGTTCATCGCATCATCTTCAACTGTTACACTCTCATCCATCCATAACTTTAATGTGTAGGTCTTACTTTCTCCTGCTTTTAGTGTACCACTTGTCAGTCCATAGGCTTCTACTGCTACATAATCCTCTTTATAGCTTAGAGTACCACTTGGATATGTATTTAATCTCTTTTTTTCTCCTTCATTAAACGAAGTTGCTATATATTCACTTTTTAATCGATTACTTACATCCATTACTTCTAAATTTACATCATAAGTTACTCCTAGATTGCATGTATTTTTGACTTTAAACGTATAGGGCGTTAACTTTTTTGCTTCTTCATCTGTTAATGGATATGCCTTTTCTAAACTGATCGCACTCTTATTTACATCTTCTATTTCTATTTTTAAACAATCACTACTTATTTTATTGATTGTTGTTTGTGTTGCTCTACTACTCCACCAGGCATAACTTACTCCTACTACTATTCCTAATAACATTAATATTCCCATTACAACAAGGATTTTCTTCTTATTATTTTTTTTCATATTTCACCTCTAAACACCATATATGATGTATTTATATTCTTTATACACCACTTTTGGTTTAGTGTCAATACACTCAATTTGGTGTATGAGAAAATAATTTAAGAGGTAATAATATGAATATACAAAGATTAAAAGAAATACGAGAAGATAAAGATTTGTATCAAAAAGATATTGCAAAAATATTAAATATCCCCCAACAAAACTATTCAAGATATGAACTTGGAATTGTAAGTATGCCAATCGAAAAATACGCCATATTAGCAAAATATTATAATACAAGCATTGATTATTTGATTGGCTTAACTGATGAAAGAAAACCATATCCTAAAAGGGATTTAAAAAAGAAATAGAACAATACATTTCTATTTCTCTAATACTTCCATAACATTAGGCACTAATTGTTTTTTTCGCGACAACAAATCTTGTACGTAAGTACCTTGCGTAAACTCTCCATCATTAAAGATTTCTCTTATAATACCTTCCGACTTTCGATCATAAAAAACATAAGAACCATTTTTTTCAATATCTGTAATTAAAGCGATGACTAAATTAAACTTATCGCTTGCCAAAACATCAATTTGATCAATGAAATTATCCATATCAGCTTTTATATCATCATAATCCATAGTAAATATTTGGCTAATTCCCGCTACTTTATTGTTGGTTCTAAAAGTTTTAATATCCTCTTCTAGCAAATCTTCTGCTTTTTTACCCTTAATAGAAAAACCAGCTTTTACCATATTATGTCCATATTCTGTAACATCAACACCAGCAATCTTAGAAAGCTCTTTAACAACTCGTTTATCTATTTCTGTTGTAGTAACAGATTTTAATAAAAGAGTATCCGATAAAATAGCAGATAACATTAAACCAGCCATATCTTTTGGAATTGGAACACCATTTTCCTTATACATATGGTAAATAATAGTACAAGTGGATCCTACTGGCATACTTCTAAAATTAATAGGAGTAGGAGTACCAATGTTTAATAAATTATGATGATCAATAATTTCCTCGATTACTGCTTCTTCAATCCCATCCACACTTTGGCTAAAGCCATTATGGTCTACTAAAATTACTTTTAATTTTTCAAATTGATTGACTTCATTAATTTTTAATAAACCTAAACATTTATTGGACTTATTCACAACTGGATAATTTGTGTGTCCAAATTTTTCACTCAATTCCAAAAAATCCGTACGATAATCCAAAGAATTTACAGTCACGGGATTTGTACAATCTAAAATCGTTGAAATATAATTAGACAGCAAAATTGTATTGGCTGTATGATAAGTATCTAAATCTGTTTTTATAATACTAATTTTATTTTGTTTGGCTTTAGTTAGCAAGTCTTCTGGCAAATCATATCCACCAGTAACAATAATAAGTTGCACATTAGATTCTATTGCATATTCTATAACTCTATAGCGATCTCCAACAATCATAATATTTTCTGAAGATAAATTAATCTCATCTAGTATCGTTTGACTCTTAAAACTAGCTGCTACAATTGTCCCCGAAAACTCTTCTTTATAATTTAAGACAGCATGAGCATGCAAAACTTTTAAAAGATTATCTAAATTCGTATGAAGAGTATCTTGATCTCCGCTAATAAACTGTTTGGCTAATTCTTTTAAAGTAATTAATCCCTTTAATTTTTTATTCTCATCCACAATACAAATTCCAGTTTCTTCTTCCCTTTGCATAACATAAAATGCATCGTGAATAGAAGCATTTTCATACACAAATGCATTCTTATTATATTTCATATTGCGAATTTGTACCTTAACATCGTTTAAATATTCCGGTTCCTTTACTCCAAAATAATCAAGTACATATTTAGATTCTTGATTAATATGTCCAAGAACTTTTGGTACTGTATTATATCCAAGTTTATTTTTTAAATAAGACAAACTAATACTCGCACAAACACTATCTGTATCTGGTTTTTGATGCCCAAAAATATATATTTTTTCCACATTATCACTCCCTTTGGCCTCTGGTAGTATACCACAATTCTAAAAAATTACAACTTTTTAACGACTTAAAACATCTGCTCGTTCTACATCCAAGGAAGAATTATTGTTTAAAGTAAGCAAATAATTTTCTAAAACCTCTTTCATTTTTTTATACCCCACTTCATTCATATGATCTACAAAATTATCATGAGGATACAATCCGCGAGACTCCGCTAAAAAATTAGATCCAAAATCCCACAAAAAATATTCTTTTTTAAATTCATCAAAATTTTTTCCTTCCGCTACTCGTATAAAACTTTTTGCAGCTTCTATAAATGAACCACCATTTTGCAAAATCCAATTCTCAATCCCAACTCCACCTAAGCCACCTTGTGTTGAATCCTTTCGACTTGGTTTATATACATTTGCTTGTTTTAATATCTGCTTAGCCAAAACAATATTACCTAAAACTTGCTTATATTTTCTCTCCTCTTGCTTTTTTATAGTACCCAAACAATCTTGAATTGCTAAGTCCGTAGTGTAAGATACCTTATCCGTTTTTTGCGTAAAAGTAATATCTATTTTAACCGGCACCTCTATTCCTTCAACATAAGCTTTTTTCAATCTAAACTGTCCATCAATAACATCAGATTTATCTTTTTGATGAAAGGCTTGTAATAAGTCTTGTTTTAAATTTTCAAAATTAGAATGATTGAGTAGGATTGATCGGTCCAAACGCATTACGAAATCAAAATCAATATCATCAGGAACATAAGTTCCTCTACCAGTAGAACCTGTATCTAAAAATTCTACAAATCCATTTCTTAAATCATTACCAATACTTGTCCTTAAATCTAAATCATATTTTTGTAAAACATTTTGAACTGCTTGATATATTCCTTTTCGGTAAAGGGCAAGCTCTTCTTTTCCTTTTTCTCGTTCTTCTAAAATAGAGTCTACAGAAATAAGGTCAATTTCTTTTGAAAAAGAATAGTGCTCCTCTTCGTAATAAGAAAGACCTGCCATTTTTCTTCTTAATAAATCATAATTATTTGGAGTAAAAACCACTTTGCCAGAAAAATCCGCAACAGGAATATAAAATCCATTCAAAGCAATTTCCAAACCTACTCTTTTATCATATTCTTCCATTAAAATACAATTAATTTCACTAGAAGCAAATCCCGTACGAATTCCATAATGATTATCTTCCATAGTACGAAATATTTCCATTTTTTTCCTATCAAATTTGTTAGGGATATATTCTTTTCCACCAGGTCCTCTAGTAACAATAAAGCGTTCATCATTCTTAAGTAGAAAATAGATTGGGCCAAAACCTTTAGATGGTGTATTCATAATCATTCTTTCTATACTCTCTTTTTTTTCTAAAATCTTAGACAAATCTGTATCCAAAGGAGTAGAATCTCCACCTGCACTTGCTCCTAAAAATTCTTTTGCAACACTTCCATTCTGCAAAATATTATGTAGATAATCAATCTCTTTAATCCCTTTAATAAAATCTCCAACCTCTAAAGTTACTTCTTGCTCTGCAAACTTTCTATTTCTTACATCAGCTTTCTGAATTTTCTCTTTCAAATAAATTTTTAATTCATCTAAAGTATCAAAGCCTGCAAAATGAAAATACATTTTTACAATTCGATCAGGCAAATGATAAGAAACAGTACCATTTGGAGAAAAAACTTCTACCAAATGTTGAATATCTTTTATTGTATCTCCTGATAAAATATTCGTTTCACTTTTACCAGTTACAGTATTATTATATAAAGTATTTAAATGGTTAACAAAAACTTTCATGACTTCTTTTTGATGATCATCAAGTTGTTCATAAGTAATAAATTTAGAGGAAATATCCAAAAACAATTGATTTCCTATTTCTAAATTTTCTATATAATCTTTTAAAGATTTATTATTTGAACCTATAGCAGCTTTTATCAAATCAGAAAAAATGATGATATCTCGCCATACATTTTCTCCCCATACATTTGTTTTTTTCAGATTAGAAGGTTGGTATTTAAGCATTGGTGACACTAAAGAATCTTTCGAAAAATTAAAATCATAGTCAGGATGTAAAAATTTGAATACAGAAAATATTTTTCCCGTAATAGGAAGATTATTTTTAAGAAAAATAGATTCTAATTTTTTTAATAATTCTAAAGGATCATTGTCTAATAAACACAATTGACCTATTACACTCTTAAAATTTGAAATTTCTTTTGCGTTGGAATACTCTATTTGCAAAAATCGAGTAGAGAAAACTTTTCAATAATTATTGAATGCTTTTCCCTCTCACACCA
>CARMXJ010000007.1 GCA_949025205.1 uncultured Bacilli bacterium
TGTGGTATTTATAACTTAAATAATTCTTAAAAGCTTTCCGGACAGGTCTAATGAAAAGAAGACAGAAATTTTAGAAAGATTAAATAAAAATAAAAAAAGATATTCGCTTGATTTTCATGTAGTAGATATAGAATTAACGGAAAAAATATTAATTTTAAAAGAAAAACGTAAGATTCGCCCTTTTTTTCAAAATATTATTTATAAAGGAAATACTATAAACCAAGAAGCATTACTCATAGAAAAAATGCACCAAGGAAATTTAATAAGGGTTTATAACCTAGATAAAGAATGGGAACAAAAATATGGCGGAGAATCTATTTTTAAAGGAATAGATGAGAATATTTTAAATTGTTTAGAACTTGGAACGAATATCAGCTATGAAGATTGTGTAAAAGTACTAAATCATTTTAAAAGTAAAAATTATTTTTTTCAAATGGCAAGATTATTACTTTCAAAAGAAGAAGATTTAACCATCCAAAAATTTATAGAAACAATATCAATAATAGATGTCCAAAAAGAAAATAAAGAAGAAAAAATAACGAGAAAACTTTGGACACCATACATCGAAGACTAGAGAAAGGAAAATAAAAATGTACGACATCTTAATAGAAAATGGAAAAAAAGAAAGTTTTATCAAAATAGTGAATGGAATGTTACAAGGATTTAATGTAGTAGACGGAATAGTATCTAACATAACAGAAGAAGAATTAAACATTGTAAATGGTCTAAAATTAAGTGAAAATAAAACATATATTGGAAAAGAAATGGAATATGATGTATATCTAGACAATACATCAGGGCTCAAACACTTTTTCAAAGATGGAATAGAAGATGTACAAAAATTTTGTAAAGAAAATGGCAGTGATGCTTTATTATACGAATTAGAAGAGGATAAAAAAATCACTTCCTTTTCTGCTAAAGCCTATAAATTTAAATTAAAAAAGGACATTGTATGCATATTAGCGACCATCGGTATAGCATTTTTATTTGAGCAGGGGCTAGAAAACATTGTTTACAATTATCAACTAGAACATGCAGAACCTATAACCTACGATAAAATCAGTACTTTAATTGAAACAAGCAAAAAACTAACAGAAGAAGAGAAAATGACATTTCAAAATGAAAAATTATTAAACGATATTATTCCTTATTATAATGGAACCAATATGGACTTTATTGCTACAAAATGTTTTCATAATCTACACTATAAATATTATGAAAAACGTATTTCTGAAAACGGAAATATAATACTAGGCTACTATTCTAGATTAGAACCAAATGAACTAAATATTCAAGAAAATCTAGCACCGGAAGAAGACTATAATACAAAATGGCATGAATACATTCATTTATTACAAGCAAGAACGAATTATCTTTACCTAAAAGAGACTTGTGCTGAAATTATATCAAACGAATACTATGATGCCCCTATCAATTCATATGAAAAAGGGGTAATCAATACAAAGATACTATTAGAAATAGTAGGTCCAGAACCTATTTGGAAATTGAACTTTTCAGGAGATGATACGGAACTAGTCAGCATAATAAGTGGAAATTTAGAACCCGAAAAAGCACAAAATTTACTAGAACTATTGAAGAAAAGTCCTAATTCTCAAGAAAATATAAATGGAGAAGTAAGAACTTTATTAGAGGAATTGTACTTTAATATACACCATACTGATATGAACGAAAATATTTATATTAGGAACATAACAGCTGAAACATTAATTGACCGTTATTATTTCAATAGCGATAAAATATTAAGCAATCCTCCATGTTATCTAGAAGGAAAAAAAGACTTTTTAGTTAGTAAAGAATTAAGTTATGAAGAATTGGAATCTCATCGAGATAATGTTCTAATAAAATGGGATGATTATTCTTTAGAATCAACAATGTCGTTAGAAGAAGCAGTAAGATTAGGACATGCAAGATTAATTTACGAAGAAATAATAAGAGATTTAAGCGATGAACAAATAGCTTATCTAAAAGAAAATGGATTTAAAGTCTTTTCTGATTATGGAAAATTTGTAGTTACAAAAGAGACATATGAGGAATTCATAGAAAATAGAAATACAAATGGATATCAATTTCAAAGTAATACTTGCAATATCATTATCTTGGAAAATATCTATGAAACCTTTCCAGAACAAAGAATAAATGTTACCGAATCAAAAAAATTTTAAAAACATAATTTAAAACATAAAGAATACAATTATAGCAAGAAAAATAAGCATTTACATTAAATGCTTTTTCTGTTATAATCTAGGGCGAGTATGAATTTACTCCTTGCTTTATAATTCTAAAGCCAAATAGACCATGAGGAGGTGTAGAATAATGAAAAAATATGAAATCATGTTCATTGTAAAATCTGCGCAAGAAAGTGATGAAATTAAAAAGACTGCAGAAACTATGAAAAGTATCATTACAGATAACAAAGGAAAAGTAGTAGAATTTAATGAACTAGGCGAAAAAAAGCTAGCTTATGCAATCAAAAAAGAAATTAGTGGGTACTATTATGTAATGGTTGTAGAAGCTGGAAACGAAGCAATCAGCGAACTAAATCGTAAAGCTTCAATTAATGAAAATATTTTAAGACATCTAACCATTCGATTAGATGAGGAGTAAGAATATGAATAAAGTAATTTTAATAGGAAGACTTACTAGAGACCCAGAAATGCGTACCACAATGTCAGGTATGAATGTAACAAGATTTACCATAGCTGTAACTCGTACATACCAAGACCAAAATGGCGAAAGAACAGCTGATTTCATTAACTGTGTTGCATGGCGGAAGCAAGCAGAAAATATTGCAAAATATTGTACCAAAGGAACGCAAGTAGCAGTAGATGGAAGAATTCAAACTGGTTCATATGATGCGCAAGATGGAACAAAAAGATATACAACAGATATCATCTGCGACAATGTAACATTCTTAGGTTCAAAAAGTGACAACAATAATGGAAATTCTTATAATAATAACTATAATAGTAACAACAACGACACTTTTAATGACCAACCACAAAGTATGCCAACTTCTGATATTTCAGAAGACCCATTTAAAGACTTTGGAGAAGAAATAGCATTAAGCGATGATGACTTACCATTCTAGGAAAGGAGATAATAAAGTATGGCAGAATTTCGTAGAAAAAAGAAAAAAATATGCCAAATGTGTGCTGGAAAAAGCGTAGATTACAAAGACGTAATGATTATAAATAAATATATAAACGAAAAAGGTAAAATAATGCCTAGACGTATGACTGGCGCTTGTGCAAAACACCAAAGACATATTGCTGAGCAAATTAAATATGCAAGATTTATGGCTTTAATACCATTTGTTAAATAAGATAAATATAGTAAGCAAAGGTATAAAAGTAAAAAAGTAACAAATACTAAAGTTGATGAAACAAAACATCAACTTCTTTTTTTGACTAAAAACAAGAAAAATGTCAAAAAGATGTATATTTACTCCCCTTAATGAAGAAAAAATGCAAACTATTTGAAGTTAGTTGTCGATTTTCAAAAAATTATGATATAATCAAAACGATAGTAGAAGATTAGACTAAAAGAAGAAATGTTTTACTAAAAAAGAAAAAGGAAGAAAGAGGTTGAATATGAAAATATTAGTAGGCTTATCAAATGGTTTAAGAAGTGAAAACGAACCATACCAAATTTTAATAGTCGATGCAGATTCTATGGAACCAATGAAACAAGAATGGATAGAATTAACGCCGCATGCTCTTAGTAGCTGTTCCAATGTTCGAGTAAATTTAGGAAATTATAAATCAATTACGCAAAATCCAGTAGAATACTTAGAAGCTGAATTTGATGTAGCAAGACTTGTCAATACAAGTATGAATAGTCCTGAATTTCAAATAATCAATGTGTATGATGATGAAGAAGGAAATGCTGTTTTATATCGTACTGTAAACGCAGCAGGAGAAGTAAAAATACATCATATTTCAGAATTTCCATACAAAAAAAGATATAGTATTTATGGAGAAGATTTAGAAAGTCTACCTTCTTATGTAAAAGAAGTTCCTGTAACAGAAGCATACGATTGGTGGAAGAAGAAAGACAGAGTAAAAGAAAAGAAAAGAACGCGTTTTGCTTATGAAAACTTTGATACAACAGAAGATATGCCAGTACAACTTTTATACCATTATCTAGTAGGAGTAAAAGGATTCAAATTGGGATACCATACAGTGACAGACATCAACTCAAAATATGAAACACTTGAAAAATTACACGAATACTTTTTATTCAATGGTTCTGCTAATGTTAAATTAAAAGAAAGTCTTCCAGTAGAAGAAGAAAGTATTCCAGAAGTAAGCATTTATGGAAACAAAGACCCATATCCAGACAAACAAAAATTAGGATATTATGGAGCTATGTTATCTTTAATATGCAACAGAAGACACTATCCAGCGTTTGATATCTATAGTAGACCTACCTCAGAAATCAACTTTGATAAAGATGGAATTGAAGTAACAATTGATATCACCGATGGTGGTATGGCTGTATACAATAAATGCGAAGAAACAGGATGCATCTCTCCAGATTGGAGACTTGGAGAAAATAAAAATTTCTTCGGTGTAACGCTATCTAACCTAATACCAGAAAGACTAGCTGGATTAAGTAAGAAATTACAAGACGAAAAAGAACGTATGGAGTATGGACATTGGTCAAGCCATAACACAAACGATTGGTTCCAAGTAATGGAGTTAGCTTTAAGTAGTCAATACTATAGTACAGAATTAAGAAACAAATTAGGAGAAATCTTAAAAGAATACCAAATCATATTCTCAACAAAACTTGCAGAAATGATTGATAAAATAAGTGCAAAAGACTCTCTAGAAGTTATGAAATGGGCAGAAGAAAATGTAGAGAAGATAATCGAAAACATTTCTTTTGTAAAAGAAAACGGAGCAATTCAAAAATCAAATGTTACAGTAGAACAAATGAAAAACTTATTCACATTCAAGAGAAATTCATTTGACTTACCAGATTGGTTACAAATTTATACTCCTGACACTATTGAAAAATTAGGAGGAGAAAATTACTTAAATCAATTTATTGCTTCTCGTGGAGAAGAGTCAGCAGAATCATTCTTATCCATTTGGGCTGAAAAATTAGAAAGTGACCAAAGATATGCTTCTCGTGAACCAAAAGAAAACTTATTTGGAGATTCTGATAATGCACCATTCACAGGTTTAGAAGAACCAGCAGAAATGGTAATAAATGAAAAAATAAACGATATAAAAGCCGCTTAATAAAGGAAAACATTCCGTAAATCTGGAATGTTTTTTCTATGTGCGTACAAGCTATGTTATAATGTTTAAAAGAAAAGATAAGGAGAAAGAATATGAACACATACAAAGTATTATTTACAGGTTGTACTTTTTCTGAAGAAAAAATAGAAGAGTTACTAAAAAAAGGGATACAAATTATAAAGGCGCCCTCTAATTTAGGCGAAGAAGAGTTAAAGTATGCTTTAAAAGATTGTGATGCAGTCATTGCAAATGGAGAAGAATTTTATACGCAAAAAGTTTTAGAAAACACAAACAAATTAAAGGTAATTCAATATTTTGGAATTGGTTATGAAAAATGCGTTGATATAAAAACAGCAAAGCAATGCGGAATAATCGTTGCAAATACACCAAAGGTGAATTCGTACTCCGTAGCAGAATTTACATTAGGATTGATTTTTACTTTAAATCAAAAATTAGCACAATTAAACGAAGAAACAAAAAAAGGAATATGGAAAGAAAAACAATTTTTTGATTTAAAAGAAAAAACAGTAGGCATTATAGGGTTAGGTCATATAGGGATACCTTTTGCTGAAATGATATACAATGCCTTTCATACAAAAATTTTATATTATGATATTGAAAATAGAAAAGAGCAAGAAGAAAGTTTAAAGGCTACAAAAACGACACTAGAATATCTTTTAGAAAATGCAGATATAGTATCTATTCATCTACCACTTAATGAGAAAACAAGGAATTTAATAGGAACAAAAGAGCTAGCTCTAATGAAAAAAACAGCACTTTTAATCAATACAGCAAGAGCAGAAATTGTAGATGCACAATCTCTTTACGAAGCATTAGAAAATAATCAAATTGCTGGATGTGCATTTGATGGTTTCTATCAAGAACCTCTAGATGTAAATACGAAAGAAGCAAAACTTTTATCTCTATCAAGAGACAAATTTATATTAACTCCTCA
Organism: uncultured Bacilli bacterium; assembly: GCA_949025205.1. GTDB lineage: Bacteria > Bacillota_I > Bacilli_A > RF39 > UBA660 > MGBC108787. The sequence goes on from CARMXJ010000007.1 coordinate 6,226, forward strand.
CACAGGCTATAATGCAATAGAAGGAACTTCTAGAGTAGAAAAAATGTGTATAGAAAACCTTTTACAGATTTTAAATAATAAACCTTGCAAAAACATTGTAAATAAATAATAAAAATTCTATTGTAACGCAATAGTTTTTTTGTGGAAAAAGAGAAAAATTATGTTAGAATAACTATCTGTGATATTTATGGAACGTATTAATGGATATTTGCAAATTGGAGATTTTAAACGATTGGATAAAAAGATAGAAAAATCTATGTTTGCAAAATATTGGATAACGGATGGAGAAAAAGAATATTTATTTAAAAAATTAAATTTAATTTTAGCATACAAAGAACTATTTTATTCTCAAATTATAAAAGAACTAGGCCTATCTAGTGTTAAAAACGATTTGGCAGTAAGAGGAAACCAATTTGGTATTATTTCAGAAAATTACAATCCCAAAAATGAACCCGTTTTCTCTATAAACAAAATATTAAATGATTATTGGGACGACTTAATCGAAAAAATAGAAAAGTACCAAATGTATGAATTATCACCTACTATTAGTTATGAACATGACTATAACTTAGAAAATTTACCAAATATTCTAAAATGGTTCTTTAATCGCAATCACTTAAAATATGATAGTAGTATAGAAGAGGAACTTATATTACAATTTATCATTCAGATTTTGTTAGGAAATAGTGATTTAAGAGCTCCAAATATAGAAATATTTGTAGATGGCCTTCCCAAATTTTCTCCCTATTATGACTTTAATAATTATGGTACAGTAGATATAGAAAATTCTGCATATTGTTTTTTACATCATGCTAGACAACCCGAAGAAAAAGAAGTGGCAAAAACAACCATTGAAAACTTTATAAAAACTACAAAAAGAAAAGACATAGAACAATTTAAAGAGTATCTAGAAAAAATAAAAGAAATAAATTTAAATTGTATTTTAAAGGATATAAAAGAAAATACAAAAGCCCAAGTTCCAGAAGAAATCCAACTTCTATTAAAAAGAGAATTAAATAAGAATCTAGAAAATATCGATTCCATAATAAAAGGGAAAATAATTTGATATCCAAAACCTATACGTGATATAATAGTATTCGATTGGAGGATACTTGAAAATATGAAAGTAATACTATTACAAGATGTAAAAAAACAAGGAAAAAAAGATGATATATTAGAAGTTAGTGATGGTTATGCCAATAACTTTTTAATTAAAAATAAACTAGCAGTTCCTTACTCTAAAAAAAGCAAAGAGGTGTTAGATACAGAATTAGAAACGCGCCGTAAAGAGGAAGAAGAATTAATTGCAAAATGCCAAAAAATGGCGGAAGAAATACAAAAAAAGAAAATAATTTTTGAAGTAAAAGCAGGAGCAAATGGAAAAACATTTGGGTCTATCTCTTCAAAACAAGTAAACGAAGAACTAAAAAAAATGGGATTTGCTATTGATAAAAAATGCATCCATATAGAAAATGCAATAGACGTCTTAGGATGCCACGAAATTGAAATAGAACTACATAAAAAGGTAAAATTTAAAATAACAATTGAAATCAAACAAAAATAGGTAGAAGGTGAAAACATGGCTGTAAAACAAATGCCCCAAAATATTGAAGCAGAAATGAGCGTTTTAGGAGTATGTTTTTTAAGCAAAATAGCTCTAGAAAAAGTTGTTGAAGAAGTAACAAGCAATATGTTTTACAATGATGCCAATAAAAAAATATTTGAAGCCTTAAAAAACTTACATAAAACAAGTACACCTATAGACATAACAACTGTAAAAAATGAATTAGACAAGCAAAAAAACTTAAATGCAGTTGGAGGGATTGAATACCTAAGTGAAGTTATCGATTCTGTTGCTACAACTGCCAATATTGATTCGTATATAGGGATTGTAAAAGAAAAAGCCATTCGAAGAAACCTAATTGATACCGCAACCAATATTATTACTGAAACTTACGAAGAAGATAAAGACCTAACAGTTCTTTTAGATAACTCGGAACGAAAAATATCGGATGTTGCGCGCGCTAGAACCACAAGTGAATTAACACCCATTGCAGAAGCTCTAAGAAATGCCCAAGAACACTTAGAACAACTTGCCAAAAACAAAAGCCTTATCACCGGATTAGAAACAGGTTTCTACGAACTAGACAAAGCAACTAGTGGCCTTCATGCTGGAGAACTAATCATTTTAGGGGCACGACCTGCCATGGGTAAAACAGCCTTTGCCCTAAACATTGCCACCAATGCTGCGATGACAACTGATAAAGCCGTTGCCATATTTAACTTGGAAATGTCAGCAGAACAATTAGTTAATCGTATGATTAGTGCTGTTGGAGGAATTGAAGGAGACAAACTAAAAACCGGAATGCTACAATCTACCGATTGGAAAAAATACAACGAAGCCATGAGCCAACTAGCAGACACCAATATCTATATTGAAGACAATGTATCGGTAACAGCTCCGGAAATCAGAGCAAAATGTCGTCGTCTTGCAAACAGTGAAAAAGGCTTAGCTTTAGTAGTTATCGATTACTTACAGCTAGTAACTACGGGAGGAAGAACAGAATCAAGACAAGTCGAAGTATCAGAAATTTCACGTTCCCTAAAGAAGATGGCATTAGAACTAGAAGTTCCAGTCATTGCTTTAGCCCAATTAACCCGTGGCGCCGAACAAAGAAAAGACTCAAACCAACCACGATTAGTTGATTTACGTGAATCTGGTTCCATCGAACAAGATGCCGACTTAGTTATGTTCTTAAATAGACAAGATTACTTTGAAGAAAAAACAGCAGATAAAAAACCAACCATTGTACCAGTTGATTTAATTATTGCCAAACATCGTCGTGGTTCAACGGGAGCATTCCAAATTCTATTTGAACTAGACAAAAGCTGTTTTAAAAATTACTTGAAAGTAGAACCAAGTGAAGAATTTTAAAAAAGGGTGATGAACTTTGAAAAAAAATGAGGTAACAAAAACGATTATTATAACAAGTATTATAGGAGTTCTTTTTTTAATCATAGGATTAACCAACAGGAATTTCGACCAAGCAAAAAAAGTATACCAAGTCTATCTAAATGGTAACAAATTGGGGCTTATTGAAAGTCGCGATGAATTATATGCGTTAATTAACGAAGAACAAAAAGACATTAAAGAAGCTTATAACGTACTTGATGTATATCCTCCCAACGGTTTTATTATTAAAGAGTACAAAACTTACAACGAAAATATAGTAAGTGCTAAAGAAATTTATGAGAAAATAAAAAATCAAGAAGATTTTACCATAGAAGGATATATTGTAAAAATTAAATTTAACGATGAAGAAAAAGAAGACATAACATTAAATGTATTAAGTAGAGAAATTTTTGAAGAAGCACTTACAAGTGTTATCACTGCTTTTGTAAAAGAAGAAGATTTTAAAAATTACATCAACAATACGCAAACAAAAATTGAGGATGTAGGTCAAATTATTGAAAATATGTATTTTCAAGAAACCATTACAATCAAAAATGCTTATATGAGTGTAAATGAAAAAATATTTACAGATGCAAACGAGCTAACGCAATATCTACTATTTGGTTCCTCCAAAGAACAAAGCAATTATATCGTAAAATCTGGGGATACAATTGCTTCTATATCAGAAGCCAACAAATTAAATCCTCAAGAATTTTTAATTGCTAACCCAAAATACAAAACAGAAGAAAGTATTTTAGCTATTGGAGATAAAGTAAATATCACCTTAATTAACCCTGTACTTACCTTAGTAGAAAGTATCCATTCTGTAGAAGACCAAGAGCAAGCTTATGAAAAAGAAGAAGTCTATGATAGCAGTAAGTCTCCTACATTTAGTGAAATTACCCAAACCGGAATAACAGGAATTGAAAGAATAACAAGAAAAATGCAAGTTATTAATGGAGAACAAACACAAGGTGTAGATGGAACCATTAACTCTGTAACCATTCGGGAAAGCCAAAAAGAAATTACAACCAAAGGTGGATATCCAACCCAAGGAAACTATTTTGAAAATGGGAAAGCCTGGGGATGGCCAACCAATCGACCTTATGTCATTACTTCTGGATTTGAATATCGTTGGGGTTCATTCCATAGTGCAATTGATATTTCAGGTACAGGTTTGGGTTCTCCAATATATGCTTCTCGTGCTGGTACTGTAGTAGAAACAAACAATGTTTGTGCCAATATTGGTTCTTATAGAAATTCATGTGGTAGAACATATGGAAACTTTGTTGTAATTAATCATGGCGATGGCTACTACACCATGTATGCACACTTACTTCAAAATGTTGCCGTAAACGTAGGAGATACTGTATCTCGTGGACAAGTCATTGGTTATATGGGAAGTAGTGGTTCATCAACTGGAGCCCACTTACACTTTGGTGTATCAAGAGGAGAACCTGACCGTGGTACATGGTTAAATCCATGGAGTGTTCTAAGATAATGCGAGTTGTAGTATTAGCAAGTGGTTCTGAAGGAAATTCTACCTATATCGAAACCAAAGAAACAAAACTTCTAATCGATATGGGTAGAAATGCCAAATATATAAAAGAAAAACTAGAAAGCATTGGAGTTTTACCAGAAACCATAGATTACATTTTAATAAGCCATACCCATAAAGACCATACGAGTGCTTTAAAAACGTTTGTAAACAAATACCATCCAACCATTCTTTTAAGCCAACAAATGTTTTATGAATTGGAAGAAATAAAAGAATACGAAAATTTAATCATTTATGAAGACGATATTTACTTAAAAGACATAAAAATAAAAACAATTAAATCCTCCCATGATGCCCCAGATGCTAGAAATTTTATCTTAGAAAGTGGTGTGCATTCTGTAGTTTATGTAACCGATACAGGTTATGTCAATCGAAAATATTTTAACTTGTTAAAAGACAAAGAAATTTATTTATTTGAAAGCAACCATGATATCGAAATGCTACAAAATGGACCTTATCCAAAATGGTTAAAAACAAGAGTTATTGGTAGTTTCGGACACTTATCTAATAAAGATTCGGCATTTTATTTAAGCAAACTAATTGGGCCACATACCAAAAAAATCATTTTAATGCACTTAAGTCATATCAATAACACCCAAGAAAAAGCATTAGAAATGATTCAGGAAACATTTAAAGAATACGAAATCGATTTTGAGAATATTGCATGTGCCAATCGAAGTGAAATCACAGAGGTAGTCGAATGATTAAAATAATTTGTTTAGGAAAAATAAAAGAAAAGTATTTAGTAGAACTTATAAAAGATTATCAAGAGCGAATAAGTAGATTTCACAAAATAGAAATAATAGAACTAAAGGATGACGAGAGTTTACAAAAAGAAGAACAAAAAATAATGTCACTTATCAACAGTAAAGACTTTTTAATCACACTAGAAATTGAAGGTAAAGAATACACTAGCACAGAATTTGCATCTTTAATCGAAAATACATTCATCACCCATAGCACCATTACATTTATTATTGGTAGCTCTCTTGGCTTATCCGAAAATATAAAAAAGAAAAGCAACCTTGCTCTATCTTTTTCCAAGATGACTTATCCACATGGTCTATTTAGAGGTATATTATTAGAACAAATCTATCGTGCCTTTAAAATTAATAATAACGAAACCTACCACAAATAGTAAAAGGAAGTAAAAATATGAAAAAGTGGAATAAAGAATTAAAATAGACAAAAAGAGATAAAGATGTTAAATTGTAAATAGTAGGAGGTTTAAGGTTATGGAATATAGTGAAGTTTTAGAAGATATGATAATGAGGCCATGGCATGCATTTATCTATGGTGAAGAAAAGGAAAGACATAAATACTTATCTGCTTTAGCCCAAAAATATTCATTTCAAATGAAAGAAAAAAGGCCAGTTTTATATACAAGAACCAAGTTTAGAAGATTATTGTAATAAAGAATGCGAATTATGGCGAGTACAAGCCTTCGAGCGAGAATATTTTAACTTTTTAATTGCTCAAAGTATAATGGATAAACTTTTAAATAGTTTATCCAATAAAGAATTATCTCCATTAAAAGAGGGAATTTTAGAGTCTTTTCGTGCAAGAAAAATAGGAAGTTTACAGACATTAAAATTAGAATTAGAAAAGAGTAAAAATATATATAAAGAAGAATATTACAACTATATAAGAAGTGGCAATATAAATGAAAATTTCCAGGACAAAATACAAATTGAATTTATAGATGCAAATCGAGTTTTGCAAAGACTAAAAGAAATGATGGAATATGTTTCTTACTTTGCAGTATTTATCGATAAGAATAGTGAGTATGGAGTAACTTTATACCCAAGTTATAAACACATTTGTTGCATCACGAAGTACAGTATATTTAGTAATGAATATAGGTTGTAAAGATTATAAAGACTGGAAATGCTATTATGATACAACAGGTGATATAATACAAGACCCGCATGATTATTCTAGTATTATAATGGATGAATGGATTTTAAAAAGAGATTTAACTAAAAAGGAGCAGTAAATATGTTAAACAATGACTGGGATGAAGTATTAAAAGTAGTTTTTGAGGGAGATGGATTTAAAAAATTTTATAAAATTGTAGAAAATGAATACAATACCAAAACAATTTTTCCACCAAAAGACTATATCTTTAATGCTTTAAAACTAACACCCTATAAAAATGTAAAAGTAGTTATAGTTGGGCAAGACCCTTATCATGGAGTTGGAGAAGCCCATGGACTATCTTTTTCTGTTCAAAAAGGAATAAAAGTTCCACCTTCCTTAAAAAATATTTACAAAGAACTACAAGATGATTTAGGAATACCTCCCTATGAAGAAGGAGACTTAAGCACTTGGGCAAGACAAGGGGTTTTACTTCTAAATGCGGTTTTAACAGTTGAAAAAGACAAACCAGCTAGCCACAGAAAACTGGGTTGGGAGCGCCTTACAGATTATATTATTAAAACATTGAATAATAAGGAAGAACCAGTTGTATTTATATTATGGGGAAACTTTGCTAAAGAAAAAAGAGGTTTTATTACTAACCCTAAACACTTAGTCTTAACCTCTGCTCATCCAAGCCCATTTTCTGCAAACTACGGTTTTTTTGGAAGCAAGCCTTTCTCCAAAACAAATGATTTTTTAATTAAAAATGGACTAGAACCCATCAATTGGGATTTAAGAAATAACTTGTAAAAGTTGTTTTTTTGTGCGACAATAAGCTGGCTTTAAGAAAGGAAGATTTATATGACTATCTATGAAGAATTATACTATGGATTAGCAGATTTTCCAAAATTCTACCGCTATGAAGGCATAAAAACCTTTAAAAATTATGATTTTGATAATTCAGAGTTCATTTTAACAAATTTTGAAAATTACATTTATTTTTCGGCTTCTCAAAAACATCATTTTTATTATGTTGAAAAAAGAATAAGGCAATTAATAGAAAGAGATATTCTTTATCAAACAAAATATAATCTGCAAAGAAAAAAAATAATAAATTCAGAGAATTTTCGTGATATTATTACCAGAATTGAAAATTATCCTTTAGATGCAAAACAAACCAGTATTGAATTTACAACTTCTCCTTTAATAAAAAAACTATTTGCTAAAAATTTTATATTAAATAGTAGAAAAAAAGAGAATGTACCCTATATTGAAAGAGTGGATATAAGTAAGCCGGGGGGGGGTATGGACTTAGCAAAGATTGGTTAGAAGTATTTAATATTTTAACCTATATATATGTAAGCCAAAGAATTACCAAAACAGATTTAATTGATTATGTGTATAATCTTCGTCAAAAAGTAATAAACCCAAATTTTCCAATCAATGTTACTGGATTTTTGTTAGACCCCAAAAAACAATCTGTAAAAATAAACACTCAATTATATTCTGATTTTACAAAATATGATTTAATGAATGCTTTACAAAGTATCTTAGAAAAAGAACTATTCTTTCCAAATTCTTACATGGCGCAACATAGGGAGGACTGTATAAAAAAAATAATGCAAGAATACGTCCTAGAAAGAGAAAATATTCTTGCATTAGCAGATTCTATTTACGAGCGAATTTTAAAATAAACTATAATTTAAAATCATCATAAACATCATCGTTCATATCCTTACCATCAAAAAAAGGCATCACTTTAAATTTATGGACCATACCAACGATATTAGAAGGGAACTTTCTTATAAGTCCATTAAGTTCGTTGGTATTTTTATTGTAATAACTAGTAACTGCTGCAATTTTTTCATCTGATTCTTTAATAGAAGAAAAGATTTCTTTTAACTCTTTATTTTTAGCAAGTTCTGGATAATCATCACGGAAAGTATAAAGCAAAGTAAAAGCTTCTTTTAACTTTCTATCCATTAGAAAATTCGTAAGATTTTTATTTTTTAATCCAATAAACTCCTTAAAATATTCTTTGCCATCATTTAAAGATGTTTTGATAATCCCATCAGCTCGGACCAAAGTATCATAACGACCTCTTAAAGTCTCATCAATTATTCCTTCTGCTTGTTCTATTTTTGTTTTTAAATATTGCATTTTATTATAATAAAGAACATAAACAATAAGTGCTCCTGCTCCCAGTATGATTAAAATTAATAAAAAATGAAAAAAATGCATACTACCACCTTAACTCCAAAACTATTATAGCATTCTTTCTTTAAATATTTAAGTAATAATTATATAATAAAAGAGGAAAGAAAGTGAATTATGAAAATAACCTGTATACCAGTAGGAGATTTAGAAGCAAATTGTTATATAGTAGAAAAAGAAAAAAAGGCTATTATTATTGATCCAGGTGACGAGGCAGAAAAAATAGAAGAGTTTATAAAAGACTGCAATGTAGTGGGAATACTTTTAACCCACAACCATTTCGACCATACTGGAGCCCTTGCTTACTTAGAAAAAAAGTACAATCTAAAACACAATAACAGAGTCAAAGAATTTGATTATGAAATCATAAACACACCAGGTCACTCAAAAGATTCCATTACCATCTATTTCGAAAAGGAAAAAATAATGTTTACAGGAGATTTCTTATTTCAAGGAACCATAGGAAGAATGGATTTGCCGAGTGGAAGTAAAGAAGATATGAAGAACAGTTTAGATTTAATCAAAAAATACCCAGATGATACAAAAATTTATCCAGGACATGGCCCTTCTACAATACTAGGAATAGAGAAAGAAAGATTTGACTATTACTTATAATTTGTTAAAATAATAAAAATTGGTAGAAAATATGAGCAAAAAAACAAGAATCAAACAGTTCTTGTTTTAAAATGTTTTTTCAGAATAGGCATGACTATAATTAATTCGTTCATCAAATTCTACATAGTTTAAATAAATTAAACGAATTAAAAACCATTTTCCAGTATTGGGGTCACTAAGTATTAAATGGTCTCTTCCTGCTTCCTCAATAATTCCTACATAGATTTTGTCTCTCCACTCCACTGAATCAGGATAAGAAACATAAGCTCTTACTCTTTTGCCTTTATTAAGCCGCAAGATATTTTCAATATAACTTTGTTCCATATCCAAATCTGGGTTATAACTTAGATTTCCAGGTGGGGTTGTAGAGGTTGCAAACCCTTGTGTATTATAATTTGTTGCATCACTTGCTCCTGGAAACGTTGGGTTTTGGTAATAACTACCATTCATTTTAATATTTCACCTCATTAATTCTTATGTTACTTGTTTTCATTTATGCAAAGTTTTAGTATAATGAAAGAAAAGTAGGGTGAAAAAATGAAATTAAATACAAGGAGTATAAAAAGAACAATAACCCAAAAAAATTTTTATTTAAAAGGAATACTCTTTCTTTTAAGTACTTTTTTACTTGCCCTAAACTACAATCTCTTTTTAGTTCCCAATCATTTTGTTATTGGAGGAACCAGTGGACTTGCCATCATCATCCAAAAACTGTATGGCTTAGACACTGCCATATTTATTGCAGCATCGAGTGTAGTGTTAATGATTTTTTCCCATTTTTTCTTAGGTTGGAAAGAAACAAGCCGTGCCATTACGGGAGCAATACTTTATCCCCTTTTTATCTCTTTAACTTCTCCCTTGGCTACCTTTTTATTAAAATATTTAGAATTTGATAGTGTTTTAATTGTTGCATTACTTGGAGGATGTCTTTGTGGTGTAGCTAATGGGCTAATATACAAAACAGGATTTACAACTGGTGGTAGCGATATCTTAATGAAAATTGTGAATAAATATGGAAAAATTCCGGAAGGGAAAGCAGTATTCTCTATAAATATAGTTATTATGGTATTCTCAAGTATTGTTTTTGGAGCAAATCAATTTATCTATTCTTTAATTGTCTTATACGCTAACACAACAATGATTGACAGAATTATGACAGGGATATCAAGCAGTAAATTATTCTTTATCTATACCAAAGAAGAAGAAAAAATAAAATCTTTTATTATGAATAACTTAAAAACAGGTGTGACTATTTTAAATGCAAAGGGAGGATTTAGCAAAGAAAAAATTCCAGTCTTAATGTGTGTAGTGCCTAATAAAGATTACTATTTATTTAAAGAAAAAGTATTAGAAATCGATAAAAACGCTTTCTTTGTCATTAATGACTGTTACGAAGTAGAAGGCGGTATTCGTAACGAAAGGAAAATCATCAGAAAGGCTGGAAAATAAATGGAAGAGCTAATACTGCTTTTGCAAAAAGCAAGTGAAAATGTAGAAAGTTACATAGAACAATTTAATGGCTTAAGCGATACAGAAATAGAAAACTTTTTTGTTTCCAAAAAAGTAAGTGCAGAAGTAAAAAATGTATTTCTAGAAAAAGCAGGTAGTAGAATAAATAAATTACCTGCCAAAATTTTTATCCAAGTTTCCAATTGGGCAGAAAATGTAGAAGAATACAAAAATAATTATTTTGCACGTATAGAAAAAATGACTTACGAAGAATTAGTAAATTTAATCTATAACGGAATATATGAACCCACGATTTTAATAGAATTAACCAAAACAGATATTTATAAAAAATATTTACAATTAGAAAAGGTAGAACAAAAAGAAAACAATTTACAATGCTGTGATATACGGTTAAAACTGGATATGGCAAGTAGTACGGATTTAGATGAATTGGGTATAGAAATATTAAAATTATTACAAAATACTCCAAAAAGAACAAAAAATCTTGATGCAACATTAAATTTATATTTAAACACCGTTATAGAAAACATAGAAGATTTAAATTTAGAAAGCAATAGTATCAAGGTTTGTTTTGCCATTATGAAACTTCAAATGAAACAACATCAAATTCTTACGATGAAAATGATAGAGTTTTATTTGAATGCTCGTTTAAAAGAATTAAATCTTACAGATGTTTGCAAAAATGTGATAGTTACATTAGATATCGGTGAAGAGGAAAGTAAAATATTTGGACATTATACAACGGATGGAGATATTTTAAAAGGCGGAACTTTAAGAATCAATTACGAATATTTAATCAATCTTTTTTCAAAGCCTAATTTTGCACTTAATAATAATGAATTAAGTGATGTTATAAATGTAAATTTTTTAGAAGATTTGTCTCATGAACTTGGACATGTAATATATAAGCAAAAATTTTCTAGAACTATTAAAAACGTAGATGTTGTTGAGTGGTTCACTACAATTAGTACCGATAAACAATGTAATTATCATTATAGAAATGGTAGCTTACAAATAAAAATTGGCGAAACAGAATATGATAAACAACATCAAATTTTTATAGAAGAAGTTCAAGCAGACTTATTTGCATTCTTCAATTCTAACAAACAATTGCTAACAAATTTTAAAGATTGCTATCCAGAATATATAGTAGAAAACATTATGAGCGCTTATGCAAAACGTATTGTTACATTTTATACAAGTAAAGATGGAACAATGCTATCCCCTATGGAAAAATTTGATATTTTTTATAAAGATAAAATTGGGGAAAAAGAAATTCCAATTGTAACAAAAGAAAATCCAGATATTTGGGATTCTTTGATGACTGGAGATAAAATACCAGAAGATTTATGGAATCTATTAAAAGACATTGCAGATAGGAAGATAGTCACAACAAATTTATACCAAACAATAACAGCTTATATACAGGCTAGAGTAACTTTAGGAGCAGAAACAAACATAGATGTGTCAAATCCAACTTTATAAGGCGGAATTTACCATTTCTTTAAAACAATTTCGATGATATAATTAAATAATACGAGGTGTAGTATGAATTTAATAGAAGTAAAAAATTGCTACAAAGTTTACAACAATGGAGTAACGGCAGTAGCTGATTTCAACGTTTCCATTGAACGAGGAGAATTTGTTTTTGTAATCGGAGCTAGTGGAAGTGGAAAATCAACCTTTATAAAAATGTTATATCGTGAAGAAAGGCCTACATCTGGTCGTGTTGATGTCGGTGGCATAAACGTAGCAAGACTTAGAAATTCCAAAGTATATAAATTAAGAAGAAAAATAGGAATCGTTTTCCAAGACTTTAAACTTTTGCCAAAGCTAACCGTTTACGAAAATGTTGCTTTCGCTTTAGAAGCTATCGGAATGCATACAAAAGAAATTAGACCTAAAGTGATAAAAGCTTTAGAAAACGTAGGATTAAAAGACAAAGCAAGAAGTTTTCCTAACCAACTATCTGGTGGAGAGCAACAAAGAGTCTGTATTGCAAGAGCAATCGTAAACAACCCAAAATTACTAATTTGTGATGAACCAACAGGAAACCTAGACCCCGATATTTCAAATGAAATAGTAAATATCCTAGAAAAAATCAACAAAGATTCTGGTACAACGATTATTATGGCCACGCACGATAGAGAAATAGTGGAAAGAATGAAAAAAAGGGTTTTATTAATCGATAATGGGGTACTGGCGAAAGACTACGCGAAAGGAAGTTATAAAGTTCATGAAAGCAATTAGAATTTTAACGCGTGGCATTCGCGATGCCTTTAAAAGCGTATTTAGAAACTTTAGTTTATCAACAGCTGCCATTACTTGTAGTAGTATTACCTTAATCTTAGTGGCAGTCGCTATGGTTATTTCTTACAATGTAAAAAATATTACGTCCGATTTAGAGCGTGAATTAACAATTGTGGTTTACTTAAAAGAAGATAGAACAGAAGACCAAGTTCAAAAACTACTAAAAGATTTAGAAACAATGCCAAACGTAGAAGATAAAGTTTACAAGAATAAAGAAGAATGGAAACTCGAAATGAAAAGCTACTCAGATACATTTTCACAAGCATTAGATTTTCTAGAGACAAACCCACTTCTTGATTCTATTACGATAACTGTAAAAGATGTAAATCATTTAAAAGAGACAACAGAGCAAATCAAAAAATACGACTTTGTAAGCAGTGCAGATTACGGGGAAGGAATGGCCGAAAACTTAGTGGCAGTATTTAATGTCGTAGAAAAAGTAACAATTATTATCGTTGTGGCCCTTATTTTAGTAACCGCATTCTTAATAGGAAATACAATTAAACTAACCATATTTTCAAGAAGAGGAGAAATAGACATCATGCGCCTTGTAGGAGCAAGCAACATCTCTATTCGTTTACCATTTATTTTTGAAGGATTAATTTTAGGAATATTAGGAAGTATCATTCCAATTTTAGTAACAATCTACGGTTATATCTTACTATACGACCATTTTAACGGATATTTATTTACCCAAATCATTCGCTTAGTAGAGCCATTTAACTTTATACTTTATGTATCAGGAGCTTTGGCAATAATTGGAGCTATTATAGGTATGTTTGGAAGTTACAGAGCTGTAAGGAGATATTTAAAAATATGATAAAAAAAGTAGGGAAGAAATCTTTTAGTTTCCTTATGATTTTGTCGGTTTTATTTGTTTACGTAGTAACTCCTATTCCAGTAGAAGCAGCACAAATAAAGGACCCACAAACTTTAGGAGATTTACAAAACAATTTAGCAGACTTAAAAAAACAAAAAGCCGACAATGAAGCCCAACAACAAAAGACCAAAGAGGAAATAAATGCCAAAAAAGCAGCTATTAAAAAAGCAGAAGAGGATATTACACAAGCAGAAATAGATATTGAAAATGCTGAAAAAGAAATTGAAGCATCTAATGAAAGAATAGAAGGTTTAAAAGAACAAACAGAAAAAATTATGAAAGCTTTGCAACAATTACAAAGCCAAAACGTATACGTAGAATATGTTTCGGATTCCTCATCAATTACAGAACTAGTCATGCGTCTTGCAGCTATTGAACAAATTACATCTTCTAACCAAAAAAATTTAGAAGAATTAAAAGCATTAATCAAAAAGAACGAACAGTTAAAAATAGACTTAGCGCAAAAGCAAAAAGATTTAGAAAAAAAGATAGTGGATTACCAAAATGCGATTGAAAGTTTATATGGCAATTTAGAGTCTTACGATAAATTTGAATTAGATATTGATTCGCAAATTAAAGTGCTAGAAGAACGTGTAAATTATTATACAAAACTAAGTAAAGAACAATATAACGGAAAAGTTGTTGCATCAGCAAAACTAACCGATTTGGAGCCAGTTCCTTATAATGCCGGTTGGCTAAAACCTTTAAAAAGTGGAAGAGTAACAAGTCCAGAAGGATATAGAACACATCCAGTCACTGGGGCTCAATACAGTTTTCATAGTGGAATCGACATTGGAGGAAATAACGAAGGAACACCTGTTTATGCAGCAGCAGCTGGAACTGTTTCAGGTATCATCTGGAGATACAAATGTGGTGGAAACATGCTTTATATAAATGTAACAGTAGGTGGAAAGCAATATACAACATTCTACTACCACTTATTAACAATTAACGTAAAAGTAGGAGATATAGTAAGACAAGATACCGTAATTGGTACAGTTGGTGGAGGTTCAACTTCATCAAGCCACGGAGGATACGATACTTGTACTACTGGAGCCCACTTACACTTTGGCGTAATGAACGGTTACTATTCTGGTTCAACACCAACATCAAGAGTGATAGTGCCACCTGGATTTAATAATGCCAAAGGATATAGTTGGACAACAAGAACAGCTTATTATGGCTAAAAACTTTACAATCAAAATCATATAGTTTATACTAACCCTCAATAAGGAGGAAATTTATATGAATACCGAAATTTGTAATTGTGAACAACATTTTGAAAGAGTGGTTGATTATTTTATAAAACGATATCAATTGAACTTAATACCATATGAAAAATTTCTTATAGGCTATGATATTTTTAGTATTGGAAAAGCAATGAAGTTTGAAAGGTCAACATCTATCATAGTCAACTTTTTATTGACAGTGCATGTAGAAACAACCACAGTAGAGGAGTCTCAAAATGTTATAGAAATGCAATATGTAATGGGACGTTTATCTGAAAAAAGACAAGGAAGATAAACGTTAATAGAGAAACAAAATACTGTTTCTTTTTCTTTTGACAAAAGATATAATAAAACAAATGAGGTGTAATATGAATTTGACTTTTGAAAAATTAACAGAAGAAAATTTAGAAGAAGTAGCTTTACTTTATGATGCTGAAAGACCGATGAAGACAAATAGAGAAAAAATGAAAAAGACGTTTGCTAAAATAAAAGAAAATGCAGATTACTATATGATTGTGGTAAAACAAGAAAAAGAAGTCATTGGATTTGTAAAAGCTATAATCCATCATGACATTTTCGAAGAAAACAATCCATTTATGACACTTTGGAGTTTACGTGTAAAAAAAGAATGGCGTAACCAAAAAATAGCGACTAAAATGTTTGCGTATGTAGAGAAATTAGCCAAAGAATTAAACTGTGAATTTATTTGCTTAATTGCAGAGAAAGAGAATGTGGCGGCCAATCACTTGTACAAAAGTCTTGGTTACTCTCTAGAAAATGGATATGTGAAGATACTCAAATAAAAAAATAGTAAGAAGAAAGGAAGATTTCCGTGACATTTTCAAGTCGTTTAAAAGAAGAAATAACAGAATACAATGGAAATGCAATAGAAAAAAGAGCAGAACTTTCTGCAATTCTAAGATACGATGCTAAAATTACCAAAGAAAAAATTACGATTACCAGCGAAAATGCCAAAATTGCTAGAAGAATTTATACATATGTAAAAGAAATATTTGGCATTAACATTAAAATAATTATTCGAAATCAAAAAAGATTTAGGGTGAAACAAATTTATATTTTAGAAATAAAAGAAAAATTAGAATTTATTTTAGAATCTCTATACATTTATGAAAATGGAAAAAAATTAAAAACAAACGAAGACTACTATGAAGCAATGGAAGAAAAAATTGCTTATTTAAAAGGAACATTTTTAACAACGGGTTCCATAAACGACCCAAGTACAAGCGGCTACCATTTAGAATTTATTTTTCTAACCCAACAAGACGCTAATTTCATAAAAAAACTATTAAAAAGTTTAAAACTAGATGCTAAAATCTTAAAGAGAAATAATCGGTATATGACCTATATCAAAAATGCAGAAGCAATTAGTGATTTAATAAAAATGTTTAATGCAGTCAATTCTTTATTCTATTTTGAAGATATAAGAATTTATCGTGACCATAAAAATATGGTAAACCGTCTGAATAACTGTGAAATAGCCAACCAAGAAAAAACAATTGGAACAGGAATGAAACAAGTAGAAACGATTGAATTCATAAAAGAAAACAACTTAATGGACTTATTAGAAGAGAAAACACAAATTGTGTTAGAATATCGTTATAAATACCCAGAATCTTCCTATCAAGAACTAGCAGATATTATCTCTTTAGAAACAGATTATAAAATAGGAAAATCAGGAATTAACCACCATTTTATTAAAATGAAAAAATTAATGGAAGAATATAAAAAATAATTTACATAGCAATACCCCAAATGTTAAAATAAACAATTAAGAAAGAAGGTTTATGTATGACAGAAAGAGAATTAAAAGAAGCAAGAATAAATTTTTATCGTGAATTAGAAGGACAAAAAAGAATATTAAAGTGCTTAAGATGTTCTGGTTCAGAAGAATTTGCAAGGGATTTTCTAAATGTGACACCAGAAAAAATTGAACAAGTAGATAGAGACACAATTTTGCGTAATACATTTTTATCAAATTTTCAAAATACAGAAAAAAGTGGAAATATTATGATTTATATGAATCGCATTAAAAGGATTAATGATAAAATTGATGACGGACAACCAGATTTAACGAGTGTGAATTGGGAAGCTTGCGAAAATATTCCAGAAGGTCTAGAAAATCAAAGTTTGACAGAAAAAGAAAAATTAATGGGACTTCGTATTTATAGTTTATATTGTGATTTAGAAACAAACAGACCACTATTATTAGGAGATTTTACAGAAAAAAGATTTGATTGGTGCGAAAATATTTTGGTACTACCGAATTATACACCAAGAACAGAAAACTATCATTACAATAGCGCCAGTCTAGAAAAGATTTCGAAAGGTGCTATGACTGATGCTTTTAACCAACTACAGCTCTTTTACTTTAAAACATTATTAAATGATGATTCACCAGAAGAAGCTATAACAAGAGTAAGAAATTTAAAGAAAGAAGAATTAGAAAAAATTTGTTTATCAAAATAGATTGTTTTTTTAAATAAAGTTTTATATAATTAAAATGTAAGTGTTACCAAGTAAGATAACGTTTTATAATTACGCTATACCATGAGGAAGGTTAGCATCTTTCATGATTAAAAGTAAAATAATTACAATTAAAAACACTATAATTACTTTAAGAAAATTAATTTCTCGTTTCATAACTTTAACCTCCTTTCATTCGCATCCAAATGAATATAGGAGGGAACTTAAGTATGAGGCAAAGTAGACACTACTTCTTGGTAACACGACACATATTATATAGAATATAGTAGATAAAGCAAGTAAATGGACAAAATGTGACATAACTTGCTTTTTTTAATCTCTAAAAAAAGAATTATAGTATTTCATCTATAATTCCATATTCAAGTGCTTCTTTTGCATCCATATAAAAATCTCGTTCCATATCCGCTTCTAACAAAGAAGCTTTTTTCTTAGTTCGTTTTGCCAAAATAGAAATTAACTTTTGTTTTGTTTTTAAAATATGGTCTGCAACAATTTTAATATCCGTTGCTTGTCCTTGAATTCCTCCAAGTGGTTGATGAATCATAACTTCAGCATTTTTAAGAGCACACCGCTTATCTCCACAAGCCAGTAAAAAAGCAGCCATACTTGCAGCCATTCCAACAACAATGGTTCTTACATTGCTTTTCACAAATTGTATCGTATCAAAAATCGCAAAGCCACTACAAACTTCTCCACCAGGACTATTGATATACAAACAAATCTCTTCATGATTTAAAGAATCCAAATACAAAAGTTCACTAATTACAACATTAGCAGTTTCCATATTGATTTCTCCGGTTAAAAAAACAATGCGGTCTTTTAATAATCTGGAATACAAATCATATGCATATTCACGGTTACTATTTTTTTCAATTACAGTTGGAATAATATTCATTTTTGCATCACCTATTACTATCTTAGTTTTTTTAACTCTTTTTATAACCGTAAAATATGTCTAGTTTTGCTTTTTTATTTTTTAAATTTCAAAAAAGGTGTAAAAAAGTACCAGTTTGGAGTAAATCTCATGATTTTTTTCAAACTATAATTTATAGTAAACTAAATTTAAATTTAAGGAGAAAAAGAAATGGCAAATATTATATATGATGAAAAAAGAGTGGTAAGACTCGGTGAAGTTTCTGCAATTAATTTAAAAAATATACACGCTACTTATTTAACTCTTAATAATGAATTTGATAAT
Source organism: uncultured Bacilli bacterium (assembly GCA_949025205.1). Classification (GTDB taxonomy): domain Bacteria; phylum Bacillota_I; class Bacilli_A; order RF39; family UBA660; genus MGBC108787. The sequence goes on from CARMXJ010000007.1 coordinate 25,018, forward strand.
ATTGTTAACTTTTACTCAGAAAGAAATGGCATATCATCTGATAATGATATAACATTTGTGAAATATTTAGGAAATGGCTTTTTTATGGACTTAGTTTCAGACCAATTACTTATGACAGAAATTTATGATGTAGATGATTTTGGAACAGATGAATTCCATTTGTTAGATACTGTAAGTCAAGATGAACTAACAAAAATGAAAGATTATTGGAATTTGATTCAAAATCCAATAGATGTAAGAGAATTTAAGGACAGTTTTTCTATTTTATGGAAAATCCCTTAACTATTAGTATCGCTACATCTCCTTTTATGTCAATAAATTCTGCTATAGCAAAACAATTTGCTTCCCAGTCTTTAGAAAAAGTAAAAGCAAAAATTCTTTCATCAAAATTGAAAGCACAACAACAAATACAACAACAATATGGCGAATTAGAAGAAACAATTGCTGAATACTATCATAATTCAGAAGTATCTTCAACACCTAAAAATATATAAGAATAATAGAAGAACTTAAAATCTAAAAAGTAAGGTAAAATTAAACTTCATATGTAGTTAACCTTGCTTTTATTTTTTTAAAACTTGCTAAATTTTTTTATTTATCTCAATTTATTTAAAGGCTAAACACTACAATACTACAAAAAGGCATCTTTCCAATTTATAGAAACTATGATAGAATAAATTAGAATACGAGGGGTATCCTATGCAAGAAATTAAAATTTATTTTAGTGATGGTACTATAAAGCAATTTCCATACAATATAACGGTCTATGAAGTGGCAGAAGTATACCAAGAAAAAATGCCACATGTCATTTTAGGTGCTAAAATAGGAAATGAAATTGTCGCAATGACGACAAAACTAACAAAAGACTGTAAAATAGAATTTATTGATGTTTGTGATGCTTATGGATATCGTATGTACCAATCCGCTTTAAAATTTATTTTCGAAGTGGCGGTAAAAGAAACGTTTCAAAATGTCGAAGTAGAATTTTTACATAGTGTTCCAAGAGGCATTATGACCGAAATAAAAGGACCACACAAAATAATAAAAGAAGATTTAAACAAAATAAAAGAAGCCATGTCCAAAATAATTTTGAATAACGAAAAAATAGAAAGATACAATGTCTCTAAAAAAGATGCGATTCATTACTTTGAATCCCATAACCAACCAGAAAAAGCCCAAAATGTGCACAACACAAATGTAGATGTTGTAACATTTCACAAACTAAAAAATATCTACAACTATTACTATACAGAACTTCCCTTTAATTCTAGAAAAATTAGCAAATTCGATTTAGTTTACTTAGGAAAAAATAAAATCGTTTTAGTCTACCCAAGTGTTCGTACAGAAGGTGCTGTACCAGAATATGTGCACTACGATAACATAATCGAAACGTTTGAAGAAGGAAAAAATTGGTTAAAAATAATGCACGTTCCTTATCTTTCGGATTTAAACAAACAAATTAGCGAGAGTAAAATAAAAGAACTTATTGAAGCAAATGAACTTGTATTTAATGAACACATTGCCCGTGTTGCAAAAGAAATTCATGAATTAAAAGAAAAAAGAATTGTTTTAATTGCAGGTCCTTCTTCCACTGGAAAAACAACCACGACAAAAAGACTTGCAAGTTATCTAAAATCTTTAGGATACAACACCATACCTATTTCGGTAGATGATTACTACAAAGATAGAGAAGATATGACAAAAGATATGATGGGAGAATACGACTTTGAATCTTTAGAAGCCATCGATACCAAGATGTTTAATGAAGACCTAAATGCGTTATTGAAAGGAGAAAAAGTTTACTTGCCCGTATATGATTTTGTAATTCAAAAGAAAAATAGAAGTGCAAATGCTGTCCAAATGAAAGAAAATAGTATTCTTTTAATTGAAGGTCTGCACTGCCTAAATGAAGACTTAACTCCCGACGTAGAAGAAAAATACAAATACAAAATCTACCTAAGTCCTTTTATACCCTTGGGAATTGATAGACACAACTACGTTTCGACAGTGGACTTAAGATTACTTAGAAGAATTATTCGGGACAATCGTACACGTGGTACAGATGTATCCAAGACAATTGAACTTTGGCAAAACGTAAGAAATGGAGAAGAAAAATACATATTCCCTTACATTCACCAAGCCGATGTTGTCGTAAATACAGCGTATGTTTTTGAAGTAGGAGTATTAAAAGTTTTTGTAGAGCCTCTTTTGTATTCTGTTGGATTAGACTCTCCTTACTACGAAGAAGCAAGACGTCTCATTAAATCCTTACAAGGATTTTACCCCATACCAAGTGAATACATTAGCAAAGACTCCATTTTAAGAGAATTTATAGGATAGAAAGAAGGATTTTTTATGATAAAAGTAGCAATAAATGGTTTTGGAAGAATTGGAAGAATGGCTTTTAGAGAAATGATAACAGGAATCGATTTTGACATTGTAGCCATAAACGATTTAACAGACCCAGAAGAACTAGCATACCTATTAAAATACGATACAAACCATCGTGCTTTTCATGAAGACTTAATAAAATTTGATAACGATGAATTAATAATTAATGGTAGAAAAAGAATAAAAGTATATAAAGAAAAAGACCCAGAAAACTTACCGTGGGAAACTTTAGGAATAGATTTGGTTTTAGAATGTACAGGACTATTTACAAATAAAGAAGGCGCAGAAAAACACATAAAAGCGGGAGCCAAAAAAGTACTTATCTCCGCACCTGCTAAAGATGGTATTAAAACCATTGTCTACAACGTAAACGATAACATCTTAGAAAGTATGGACCAAATAATATCAGGAGCATCATGTACAACCAATTGTCTTGCTCCAGTCTTAAAAGTAATAAACGATAACTTTGGAATAGAAAGCTGTTTTATGAGCACTATTCACGCTTATACAAACGACCAAGCAACTCTTGATATTCCGCACAAAAAAGGCATTAAAGAAAGAAGAGGAAGAGCTGCAGCACAAAACATTATTCCTACATCAACAGGAGTTACCAAAGCAATCGGAGAAGTAATTCCAGAACTTATGGGTCGTGTAGATGGTCTTGCTTATCGTGTCCCGGTAAGTGATGGCTCTTTGTGTGATTTAGTAATAGAACTAAATAAAAAAGTAACCATAGAAGAAATCAACAACGCTTTAATCCAAGCCCAAAACGAAACACTAAAAGTAACATTTGACCCTGTTGTATCAAGTGATATCATTGGAAAGAAATGCGGTTCATTAGTAGATGCTTCCCTAACCAAAGTATTAGAAGTAAACGGTAAACAAATGGTAAAAATTGCTTCTTGGTACGACAACGAAATGGGTTATACTGCTCAAATGCTTCGTACTGCCAAAAAAATGTTTGAAAAATAAAGGGGATAAGGTGCTACTTATTGACAAAAAAGTAGCCTTTATACTATTCTAGAAAGTCGGTGATACCTATGAAACAAAGAATTGAAAAAATGGACGTAAAAGACAAAACAGTTATTGTACGATGCGATTATAACGTACCTATGCACAATGGAATTATTTTTGATGATACAAAAATAGTAGAAAGTCTAGAAACAATAGAGTATTTAATCAAAAACAATTGCAAAATTATTATTTTAAGCCATATGGGAAAAGTAAAAACAGAAGAAGATAAACTATATCTATCTTTAGAACCAGTGGCAAAGCGTCTAAAAGAGCTAGTAGGAAGAGAAGTTTATTTTAGCAAAACAATCATGGACCCAGAAGTCCAAACGAGAATTGATGCCATGTTGCCAAAAGACATTCTAATGCTTGAAAACACCAGATTTTTAGATGTTCCAAATAAACTAGAAAGCTCTTGTGATGCGCAAACGTCAGCTTATTTTGCCTCTTTAGGAGATGTATTTGTCATGGATGCTTTCGCTTCCTGCCACCGTGCTCATGCCTCTACAGTTGGAATTACAAAATATCTACCAAGCTGTATCGGCTTTTCTGTCGAAAGAGAACTTATATCTTTAGACAAATTCTTAAAAAACCCTGAGCATCCATTTACTGTCATAATGGGAGGAGCTAAAGTAGAAGACAAACTAGAACTAATCGAAACCATGCTTCCAAAATGTGACCACTTACTACTAGCAGGAGGCCTTGCCAATAGTTTTTTAAAAGCCCTTAATTTTGAAATAGGTTCTTCTCTAGCCACCGAAAGTAATCGTACAATTGAAAAACTAAAACAAATTATGCTAAACAACCGTGAAAAACTAATGCTTCCTTTAGATGCCATAGTAGGAAGTACCTACGATGAAAATTACACAAGATATAGAAGAATAAACGAAATTGATATCAATGAAGTTATATTAGATATTGGAATAAAAACATTAGACAAATACAAAACAGCAATTTACGGAAGCAAAACTATATTTTTAAATGGAACCATGGGTGTTTACGAAGAGGAAAGATATTCAAACGGAACCAAAGAATTACTAAATGCCCTAAAAACACAAAACGCAGTTGTAGTAGTCGGTGGTGGTGATGCGGTAAGTGCCGTAAAAACACTTGGCTTTAAAGGAGAATTCACCTACCTTTCTTGTGGAGGAGGAGCAACCCTGGAATATTTAGTAAAAGGGCATTTGGTTGGGATTGATAGTGTGATGGAGGAGAGTACAATTGAAGTTCTTGATGTGTAACTTAAAATCAAACAAAGACTTAAAAGAAATATTAGAATACAAAAAGAAAATCCAAAACATAACGAACGAATTAGTAGAATTTGTTTTATTTCCATCGGATATTTATTTGGGTTTCTTTTATAATGCCAATTTTAAAATAGGTTGTCAAAACGTTTCTGTGTACCAAAGTGGTAGCCATACCGGAGAAATACTAGCACATCAACTCGCTAGTTTAAAAATATCTTACTGTCTTTTAAACCATGCGGAAGCAAACGATACAATAGAAAATGTTACTAAAAAAATACACAATGCGTGCAAAGAAAACTTGAAAGTTGTTCTATGTTTAGGAGAAGAAAACGAAAATGAGGATGCTTATGACATCATCACAAAAGAACTAGACTCTATTTTTTCCAAATTAAAAAAAGCGGAACAAGAAAAAATAATCATTGCTTATGAACCAAAATGGAGTATTCAAAGCCATATGAAAGAGATAAAAATAATAAACGAAACAATAGACAATCTGAAAAAATACATCCACACAAAATACGATTTAACCCTTCCTGTTTTGTATGGTGGAGGTATCAATACAGAGAATGTAGACAAATTAATAAAATCAAAAAAAATAGATGGATTTCTAATTGGTAGTTGTGCCAATAATCCCGAAAATATCTTGGAAATTTTGAAAAAAATATAAAATAAGACAAATTTTTACAAATATTTACATAACCAGACAAAACATTTTCTAGTATTTTGTCTTTTCTTTTTTTATAATGAATTTGCGTGCAGTAAATATTTAGGAAAAAGGAGAAAAGAATGAAAAAAAATATTAATGTTCTTATGATTGATGATAATGAATCAATTATAAACGAAACAAAGGAGTATTTTAGCAGTCACGCAGTTATAAAAGTAGTAGATACATTTGATAGTGGAAAAAATGGTTTAAATTATATTCTAAACAATTCAGATTCTTTTGATATGTTAATTATGGATATCTTAATGCCAGAAGTAGATGGAATAAGCATTTTAGAAGCCATGAAAGAAAACAATATCAAGAAAAAGGTAATTATTTTATCGAGTTACAAAAAAGAATCAACTATTAAAATGATTAATAAATACGATGTGGATTATTATTTAGTAAAACCGCTAGATGTAAAAGTCTTAGAAAAAAGAATAATCGATATAACAAACCCTGAAGGAGAAGAAAGCGATTCCAAAGACAGCAAAGTAGAAATTGAAATTAGCAAATTACTTCATTCTCTAGGAATACCTTCTCATATTAGAGGTTATCAATATATAAGGGAAAGTGTATACATGATGTACGAAAATCCAGATATGTTAGGTGGAATAACAAAAGCCATATATCCAGAAATTGCCGTACGTTTTGATACAACAGCAAGTCGTGTAGAAAGAGCCATTCGTCATGCTATTGAAGTAAGTTGGTCAAGAGGAGACTATGAACTAATGGAAGAACTATTTGGACACAGTGTAGATTATGATAGAAGTAAACCAACTAATTCAGAATTTATAGCAACACTTGCTGATAATTTAAGATTAAAAAAGCAACTTGTAATGTCTTAAGACAAAATAAGTTGTTTTTTAATTATAAAAAATAGGCGTATAAAACAAACCAATTTGAGTTTTTGCATTATAAATAGTATAATCAAGGAAACGGTGATAATATGAAAAAAATTCTAACAATTATTTTAGATGGCTTTGGCTATAGAGAAGAAACCCATGGCAATGCAATTATCGATGCGGATCCTAAAAATTTTAATAATCTGTGGGATAAATATCCACATTCTCTTCTTTGGGCATCCGAAGAGCCAATTGGCTTATTAAAAGGACAATTTGGCAACAGTGAAGTGGGACATATGACTATCGGTGCGGGAAGAAAATTAGTCCAAAATATTGACCGTATAAATGAATATTTAGAATCTAAAATGGTGGAAGATGAAAAATATATAAATATGATTGAAAATGCAAAAGAAAAAAATAGCACAATTCACATTATGGGATTATTTAGTGATGGACTTGTGCACTCTGACATACGCCATTTTTTTAAAATATACGATCACTTAATAAATTCTGGAATTACAAAAATAAGTTTTCATATCATCACCGATGGACGTGATACAAATACAACAGCAGCTTTTAAATACATTCAACTATTAGAAAAAAAATTAAAATCGACGAATATTGGATTTATTTCAACTATATGCGGAAGATATTATGCAATGGATCGGGACAATAAATTAGAGAGAACAAAATTATACTATGATCTTATTACACAAGCAAAAGGCCATAAAACAGATAATATAAAAGAATCTCTAAAAAATTATTATCAAAAAAATATAACAGATGAATTCTTGCCTCCAATACTTGTAAATCCAGAAGGAAAAATTAAAGATAATGATATCATAATTTGGATGAACTGGCGTACGGACCGTGCTAAACAAATTCTTGACCCTTTAACAAATAAGGGGTATAATAACTTTCCAGTTGTTCATTATGACAATTTAGATGTTTATACTTTTGTAACGATTGACAAAAAAATAAAAACAAATACTTTTTTAGAAGAACAATTGGTAGAAAATCCATTAGGGATTTATTTAGCAAAATTAGATTTAACTCAAGCAAGAATTGCAGAAACAGAAAAATATGCACATGTTACTTACTTCTTTGATGGAGAATATGATGGAAGTGTAGCAAACTGTACGAAAGTATTAGTTCCATCTCTTAAAATAAAAACATACGATTTAGATCCACGAATGAGTGCTGTTGAAGTAACAAAAAAAACAATTGCTTGCATGGAGCGAGACGTAGATTTTATCCTTGTTAATTTTGCCAATCCTGATATGGTTGGGCATACAGGAAATTACGAGGCAGCGGTTAAAGCAGTAATGACAGTAGATGTTTGCTTAGGAAAATTACTAGAAGAAGCAGAAAATAACTTTTATAAAGTGATAGTAACAGCAGATCATGGAAACATTGATACAATGCTAGATGAAAAAAACAATCCAGTAACAACACATTCGCTGGCCAAAGTTCCATTTATTATAGTTGATAAGAATGTTAAATTAAAACCAGAAGGAGATTTAACGAGCATTGCACCAACAATACTAGACTATATGGATATCGCAAAGCCAAAAGAAATGAAAGAAAGCGAGAGTTTAATTATAAAATAATACGAGGGGGATTTATTTATGAAATTATTAAAAAAATATTTTATACTATTTATGATGGTAGTTCTACTACCAACTGTTGTAAAAGCAGGAAGTATATCTTTTAGCCAAGCAGAGAAAATATCAGAATTATCTTACAAATTTACTTTATCCGTAGAAGATATAAACCTAAATTATATTGACGGAAAAATAAACATAACCAATGGCACCATTTCTAAAATAACAATGGCTTCTGGTTGGGTAAACAAAACAGGAAATAATAACGATTTTCATTTTTACCACAATGGAGCAAGTAAAGGAAATTACACAGTAGCAACCATTGAAGTTGCTATGACAGGAAATAGTAGATATACAATCGAAAATTTAAAATATGGATTACATAAGTGCACAATCGACAATTATAATCTTTACTATAACGAAAATGGGAATGTTGTAAGTAGAGCAGAATACAATGCATCTATATGCAGTGTAAATACAGATGCTACTTTAAAATCATTAACGACAAGTAGTGGAAATGTATCTCCAGTATTTGATAAAACTTTAGAATTATATAATATAACCGTTCCAAATAGTGTAAGTAATCTTACCTTTTATGCAACCCCAAATAGTGAAAAAGCAAAAGTAATTTCTGGAACAACTTGTTCTTTAAATGTAGGAATAACGGTATGTAAAATTACAGTGCAAGCAGAAGCTGGAAATACAAAAACATATTCTATAACGGTTACACGAAAGAATGCAGCAAATAATTCTTTATCTACAGATGCTAGTATAAGAGATTTACAAGTACATAACGCCACTCTTACAAAATCCTTTAATCCAAATACAAAAGAATATGATATAAAGGTAGACAAAGGTGCTAACTATATTTACTTTACTTTCATCGCAAACAGTAATGGGCAAAAATATACTAGTCAAAAATGTAATATTACTCCAGATACAAAAACTTGTACATTAACAATTACAGCAGAAGATAAACAAACAACAAATAGTTATGTATTTAATATTATAAAAGAAGGAACAAATAACAATAATGCAAATAGTAATTCATCAAATAATACTACTACGGGAGAAAATGCAACAAGCAATGTTGTAATAAATGAAAATAAAAATAATTTAAATAATGATACTAACAATACGAGTAATACAAACAACAATAATTCTTCTAATGTAAATAATTCTTCTTCTATAAATCAAGCAACCGAAAATATTGGGGAAGAAAATAATGCATCTTCTTCAAACGATAAAGAAAAAAATAATGAAGAAGAAAATATGACAGAAAAAGCAGAAGATACAATGATTATTCCTATTATAAATAAACCAGTGAATAAAGACATAATCTTAACGATAACCATTTTAATAGCAGCTGTATTTATTGGAATGATATGTGGAAATTTTATAAGAAAACATAAAAATAAACAAAAATAAAATCAAGTATAATATTACAAAGTTATGCTTGATTTTTTTAATGCTTGCTAACAAATAAAATAAAATTCAAGGAACAATGTGTTGTTATAAAAGGAGAATATATGTTATACTAAACACAAGAATAGAGAATGATAAAAGAAGAGTGAGGTAAGCAAAATGGCAATAATAAAAAAAGGAATAATAAAAGAAAAAATGAAAAAGAAAGAAGAAAAAGAAGCCAAAGTAGAAGAAGAAAAAGACCATAAAAAATGGCTACTATTATTGCTGCTTCTTTTATTATTCTTATTTTTAATACTAGGAGTAACAAGTTTCATAACCAAAGGAACAGTATATAAAATGATAAATCGACCAAGTGCACCGAAGATAGCCGGAGGAAGTGAAGAATGGGCGGAGAAAAGAACAATAGAAGTAGTAAAAGATGCCAAAGCCAAAAAAGGACTCGATTACTACGAATATTGTGTACAAAAAGAAAAAAGTCTAAAAAATTGTGAATGGAAAATAACAAGGACAAAAAATACAGTCATAACAGAAACAGGAATCTATTATGTAACGTTTAGAGGGGTAGACAAAGAAGGAACAATAGGAAAGAATTCCAATACAGAAGTAGTGTATATAGACAACAACAATCCTGTAATAAAAAAAGTGCAAATATATGAAAAAGCAAATCAAGTAGAAATCCAAGTAGAAGCAGAAGACTACGAAAGTGGCATAGAAAAATATGAATATAGCATAGATGGAGAAAGATACGAAGAAGGAGAGAAAAACTATACAATAAAAGAATTAAAAGCAGAAAGTACATATACCATCTATATCAAGATAACAGATAAAGTAGGAAATAAAACAATATACAGTAAACAAATAGAGACTATAGAAGAAACAAAATGTGAAATAAACTGCGATACCAATAAAGATGGTATTTGTGACCTAAACTGTGATACCGATGGAGATGGCAAATGCGATACGAAATGCGACACCGATGGTGACGGAGTTTGTGATACCAACTGTGAAGATAAAGATGACGATAAAAAATGTACCTTAAACTGCGATACCAATAAAGATGGCATTTGTGATTTAAACTGTGATACCGATGGAGATGGCAAATGCGATACGAAATGCGACACCGATGGTGACGGAGTTTGTGATACCAACTGTGAAGATAAAGATGACGATAAAAAATGTACCTTAAACTGCGATACCAATAAAGATGGCATTTGTGATTTAAACTGTGATACCGATGGAGATGGCAAATGCGACACAAAATGTGACACCAACGGAGATGGAATCTGTGATACAAACTGCGAAGAAGAAAAAGAAGACCAAGAAATACCAATTTTAAATCTAGACAAAGTACCAAGTGAATTTCCAATAAAGAGTAATTATGACCTACCAAGCTATTACAAATTTGGACCAAGCGGCGGAGAAGTAGTTTGTACAGTAGAAAAAAAAGAATACAAAAATACAAACGAATTAAGTATAGGGACACATCTAATCCAATGTATAGCAAAAGGAAATAACGGAATCAATATAGAAGTAACAAAACAAGTAAAAGTAAAACTAAGAGAAGGAGAAACAGAAGAATTTGATGGATGGATACGCTTAAATTTATACTATCCGGAGAATTCAACCAATTGGGAATGGCGCATAGGAAAAGAAGACGAGATAAGAACAGGGTATGAATTTGACGGTTGGCAAGAATATACCGGCCCAATTCTAATAAAACTAAGCGATGTCGAAAATGTATACATAAGATATGACATAAATGGAGAAACCGTAATCATCCCACCAGTAGGGAAAGTAGTAGTAGATATAGAGCCAGAAAAATATACAGTAACAAAAGAAGAAGAAACAGAAGTAAAAATAACGTATGATAAACAAGCCGCAACAAAAGAATACAGAGTAGGATCTGGAGACTGGCAAGAATACAAAGGAAGTTTCAAAGTAGGAAAAAACACAATCATAGAAGCTAGAGCAATAAAAGAAGAGAAAGTATATGATAGTAATGGAGAATATGTATATACAAAGAAAATAACAGGAACAGATAGTGTATTCATAAGTGAAAAGTTAAATAATTCTCCACATCCAGGCGAAGGAAGTGGAACAACGCCAGGAGGAACAGGAGGAGAAACTCCATACGAACCAAAACCATTACCAGGTGGAGAAGTCATAACAAAACCAATCGAAGGAAGTAAACCAAGTACATACTTAAAAGGGCCAAATATAACAAGTGAACCGAAAGAAGAATTAACAGAACAAACAAGTGTTAGAATAACCACCGAAGAAGAAGCAGAAAAAATTTATTATAAAGAAAATGATGGAAACTGGAAAGAATATACAGGAAGTTTTGAATTAGATAAAAATGAAATAATAGCATCCTACTATATAAGAAAAAGCGATGGAAAACAATCTGATATAAGCTATTATTACGTACAAAATATCAAACAAGGAAATAAACCATACGTAAGAATCGATGCAACACCAAATACCTATTTAAGTGGAAATGTAAAACAAGTAGAAGCAAACATAAGTGGAAGAGATTATGACACACTAGAATATAGCTTTGACGGAGTCATCTATGAAAGATATACAAGCCCAATCCAAATAGAAACAAGTACAACAATCTATGCAAGAGGAACAAACGCCTATGGAACAACGATTGAAAAATTAAAAATAACAACAGAGAGTGCACCGATTGAAAAAGAAAAACTAGAAGTAAGTATATTTACAACCCCTGCAAGTGCAGAAGGATTAATAAGCAAAACAAAAATAAGCATAAGTTATGATGCAAGAGCCACAAAAAAATACTATCGAATAGGAAATAATGATTGGCAAGAATACACAGGAGAATTTGAAGTCAAAGAAAACACAACGATATATGCATATGCCCAAAGTGAAGAAGGAGTGGGAAGAGCTACCAAAGGAATCGACTTTTTAACAACTGGAATTATGAACCCTATCATAACGGTAAATCCAACAACAGCAAGTAACATGGTAAAAGTAACAATAGAATTTGACAAAAATGCAAATAGAAAATATTATAAAATCAATGGAGGACCAGAACTATACTATACAGGACCATTTGAAATATATGGAAATAGTGAAATATATGCATACAATAACAATATTTTAGGATATGAAGGAGAAAGTACATACCAAATAGAAAATATCATCCCTGTACCAAAATATAGTGTAATAGACTATGGAGAATATTACATAATCAAACTAAACTATCCAAATGGAGCAACAGGAAAAGAATACAAATGGCAAGAAGCAGGAAAATGGAAGCCATATGATGAAAAAGGAATTTTACTCATCAAAAACGAATACAAAGACAAACTACAAGAAAGTGACAAAGGAATAAAAGTAAAAGACCAAAGTGGGAAAGAAATCCTATTTACAGACAACTATTATGTGATAGAAGGAAACATAAAAGAGTTAATGGAAAGCCTATTTATGAGATGGAATCCATTTACACCAAGTGCGCCAGTAATAAACGTTTCCACAGAAGAAGGGGCAAAAGAAGTAGAAGTATTTATAAATTATGAGCAAATATTAACCCAACGTTATTACAAACTTGCCTATGCAGATGGAACAGATACAGGTTGGTTAGAATATAATGGTTCATTCAAAATAGACCAAGAAAACACAGTAGTATATGCCAAAGGAATGACAAGAGGATTTTATGAGAGTGAAATAGGAACAAAGAAAATTACCAATATCGATCATGAAAATCCAATAATAAATATAATAGGGGATTTCAAAACACCAAAAAGACAAGTACTTGTAAGCATAAATGCAACTGATAACTTTGGAATAGAAAGTGTTAAGTGGGCTAGAAAAGAACAAAGTATAGAATACTTCCAAACAGAAGGTTCTAGAATAGGAAACAACGGTTCATTCTCGGTAAGTGAAAATGGAACCTATACAATTTATGCTAAAGACAAAGCAGGGAACGAAAGTATAGAAGTAATAGAAATAACAAATATAGACCAAGAAGCTCCAAATATAAGAATCAACTTACTAACAGAAGAATATGGAACAGAGATAGAAATAAGTATTGACTATGGGGACAGTAAAACAAAAGAATATAAAATTGGAGAAGAAGGAAACTATCAAACGTATACAAACAACTTGCATATAAAAGCAAACGATGTATTAAATTTAGGAAATGAAGATGGAAGCTTAACAATATACGCAAGAGGAACAGATGCAGCCGGAAACGAAAGAATAGTAAGTGAAAGAATAAATGCACTCGATTTAGATGCACCAAAAGAGCCACAAATAATCCAAGAATCAGGAGGATATCCAATATTAACAGAATATGGAGTAAAATTTGGAAGCAACGCTTATATCATCTTTGATGAACGAGACGATATAGACAACTACTATAGTACAGATGGAGGAGCAACATGGAATCTTTACAATGGACCATTTGAACCAGCAGGAACTATAATGGCAAAAAGTGTGAAAAAGAGAAGTGGACTCACCATTACATCAACTAAGAAAATAGTAGTACCAAGCGATGCATTAGGATCGCAAGCATATGATGGAGATACTAATAATTATATTAGTAGCCCAAGTGCAGTATCGACATTGTATCAAAAATTATATATTGACGAAGCATTATGGGGATTTAGTTTTGATATGGTGAGTGAAGTAACCACAAATACCATAACAGCAAATGGAAGTATGAATATAAAATGCTACAATGAACAAAATCAAATGTTATCAAACATAACTTATTCAACTCCAGCAATCAAAACCACAGAAGTGGCAATACCAAATGGAACCAAATATGTAATATTTGAACTGATAACGGGATCATCATCTTATGGAAAACTATACTCTAGATTATATGAAATATTCCCACACGCTAAAGCGCATTTAAAAGAACAAAAACATTATCCAACCTTAACAGAATATGGAGTAGAGCAAGGTTATAATGAAATAACAGTCAGTTATTTTCCAACAAGTGTGCAAAGATTATATTCTTTAAATAATGGGGAAACATGGGAAGAATACCAAGATAAACCAATCAGAGTCGTAGCTCAAGGTACACTTTTAGTAAAAGGAATAGACGAATTCGGTAAAGAAAGTGAAGTGGTTAAATATACTGCCACACTACCAAGTGATGCTTTAGGTACAATAGCATACGATGGAAATACAAAAAACTATATCAGCAGTCCTAGCACAGTATCAACATTAAAACAGAAGATATACATTGATGAAACATTATGGGGCCATAGTTTTGATATGGTGAGTGAAGTGACAAAAGTATTAACGGGAAATGGAAATATGTCTGTAAAATGCTATAATGAGCAAAATCAAGTGTTATCAACAGTGAATTTTTCAACACCTGCAATAACTACCACAGAAATAGCTATACCAAACAAAACGCAATATGTAATATTTGAATTAATAACTGGATCTTCCTCTTATGGAAATCGTTATTCTAGATTATATGAAATATTCCCACATGATAAAGCACATTTAAAAGAGAAAAAATATTATCCAACACTAACAGAAAGCGGAGTAAAACGTGGATATAGTGAAATAACCATAGAATATTTTCCAACAAGTGTTCAAAGACTATACTCTTTAAATAATGGGGAAACATGGGAGGAATACCAAGATAAACCAGTTGAAGTATCAACGCAAGAAACAATTTTAGTAAAAGGAATAGATAAATTTGGCAAAGAAAGCGGAATTGTAACACTAAAACCTACATTACCAAGTGACGCTCTAGGTACAATAGCATACGATGGAAATACAAAAAATTATATAAGTAGTCCAACAAATATTGGAACACTGAATCAAAAGTTATATGTAGATGAAGCTTTATGGGGTCATAGTTTTGATATAGTGAGTGAAGTAACAAAGACCTTAACAGCGAATGGCAATATGAGAGTAAGATGTTATAATGAACAAAATCAAGTGTTATCAACGTTGAATTTTTCAACAGCAGCCATAACAACAACAGAAATAGCAATACCAAATGGAACCAAATATGTTCTATTTGAATTAATGACAGGTTGGTCTTCTTATGGAAATCATTATTCAAGATTGTATGAAGTAACTCCTTCCCCAAAACCAAGTATCCGTCAAACAAATTCCTATTCTCATTTAACTTCAGACGGAATGAAAAATAGCAGCATAAAAGCAAATATTTCTTTCTTCTCGTACTTGCCTCAAAAATTATATAGCTTAGATAATGGAAAAACTTGGAATGAATACACACAACCATTTGAAGTAAAGGCAGGAACAGTCATAAAAGCTAAAGGGGTACTTGCAAGTGGATCAAACACAAAAATAGCAAGCTATACAGTAACAGCAATAAGTGATGTCTTACCTTCGCAAGCATATGATGGAAATAAAGAAACATATGCTTCTATAGCTACAAAAACAAGTAAAGCATTTACTATATCAGAGGATTTAATAAATAGAAGCATAAGATTCTTCTTAAGTAGCACCCCAGCAAGTGATGCTTATATTAAAGTATATGACAAAGCAAATAGTGAAATAGAAAGTATTACATTAACAAGTCAAGTATCTGTATTAAATGTTCCAGAAAATGGATATAAAGTAGTCATCTATTCAGGAAGTAGTGTATTAAATATTACAGAGGTTTCTTTAAGAGATGAGTTAAAGATAGAAAAAGAAAAAAATCCAATCATAGAGATAAGCGACACAGAATGGAATACAAATAAAGGAATAGAAATAACGTATCCAGAAGGAGATTATCAAAAAGAATATAGTATAGATAATGGAACAACTTGGGTTGAATACACAGAATCGATTAATATTAAAGAAAATGGAAACATATTTGCAAGAGTAGTTGAAAACGGAAAAGTAATAGGAAGTAGTAGCTTCACGATCACAAAAATAGATACAGAAGCCCCTACTATTGAACTAGACATTCCAGATAGTATACTAGAAGGAACAGAATATACAATACCTACAAACTATACAACAGGCATAAGTGGAGGAACTCCAATATGCAAAATAGAAGATACCGAATATACAACAACTAAAGATTTAAAAACAGGAGCTTATACAATAGAATGTAGTTTAATAAATGGTACAGGTAAAGAAGTAAAAGTAACGAAAGAAATTAATATTATTAAACAGTTATTGGGAGATAGTATTTTAAGAAATAATACAATCGTCACTACTTTACCAACATTAACTACTACAAGTGAAGCTGTTAAAGAAAATGGATTATATTCTTCTACTAATACTAACAGCGGAAATCCTACTTATTACTTTAGAGGAAATGTAAATAATAATTATGTTTCATTTGCTGGTTTTTTATGGAGAATTGTAAGAATAAATGAAGATGGAACAATTCGTATGATTACACAAGATTATATTGGAGAAACTACTTCGGCTTTTAATACAATCGGTAATGAAGAACAATATATGTATTATAGTAATAGTGATACAATGCAAACAGCGCTAAACAACTGGTATCAAGAAAATTTAGTTAATTATGATAATGATATTATAGAAGAAAGCTATTGTGAACAGGCCAAAGTAACAGCAGAAGCACCATATGCAAATGGAAGTAAAGCAGATATAATTATGCATACTACTTATGAACCACAGTTTAAATGTAATAATGATAATAACGGCAAAGGAATACTAAATACTAAAATTGGATTATTGACTTATGATGAAAATGTATTTGCTGGAGGATATTATGGTAAAGCAAATGCCAGCTATTATCTTTACTTTAATACAGGAGTTTGGTGGCTAATGAGTCCTTGTGGATATGATGGTAATCTTGCTTGTTCATGGTACGTTGCAAAGGATGGAAATCCTACACTAACGAACCATGTATTTGATCCATACTATATTAGGCCCGTTATCAATTTAAAAGCTGATATAACATGCACAGGGAATGGAACGATAGATAATCCATATGAAATTCAGGCAAGTAGGTGAACGAAATGAAATTTAAGACATTAAAATTTGAAAGAAACAAAAATAAAATAATAGCAGGAGTTATTTCGGTAATAGCAGCAATAGGATTAGCAATAATAATAGGAAGAAGTTTTGCTTTCGATAACGATGAAAATTATCTGAAAACGCAAACAGTAGATGGATTAACCTTTGAAAAAGCAAATATAGAGTACAACCAAGGAGTAAGTAAATTTACAGTAGAGGTATACAATGATACAGAAGAAAAATACAATTTAAAAAATATAAGCATTGAAATAACCAAAGAAAATGGAGAAACTGTTCAATTAATAGCATACATAGGAGAAGTAATAGAAAAAGAAGAAGTAAAATACTTACAAGCAAGTATCGATCAAGATTTAAAAAATTCTATCAAAATAAACTATAGTATAAATAAGTAAGTAAAAGAGAACAAAGATATAAAAAGATTTGTTCTCTTTTATTTAGTTTGACGTAGGTCAAACTAAAAAACCACACGTTATACGTGTGTGAATCGTAAAAGCTGTAGCGTAGTAGCTTC
>CARMXJ010000008.1 GCA_949025205.1 uncultured Bacilli bacterium
GAGCGCACGCCTGATAAGCGTGAGGTCGGAGGTTCAAGTCCCCCCAGGCCCACCATTTTGGCCAGTTGGTGAAGTGGCTTAACACACTGCCCTTTCACGGCAGCATTCACGGGTTCGAATCCCGTACTGGTCACCATTTTTAGTTATTAAACTCGAGTCTCTTAAGATTCGAGTTTTTATTACATTATATTCTTCACTAAAAATAGAAAAGGAGTTTAATACATATGTTAAAAAAAGAAGATATAAATAATTTTAGAAAGCAATACACCAAAAATACTGCAAACAAAATTAGACAAAGAATGCTAAATAAAGTTTCTTTAATTGACTTAATTCAAGATGAAAGTACAAAATTAAGCCAAGACTTTAGCATAAACATCAAAACACATGGCATTACGAACCAAGAAGCATCTGGTCGTTGTTGGTCTTTTGCTGCATTAAACATCTTAAGAGAAAAAGTAATCGAAAAATATAATTTAGATAATTTCGAATTATCTGGAAGTTATATTGCTTTTTATGACAAATTAGAACGATTTAATATCTTACTAGAACGTTTAATAACTTACAAAAAGGAAGGAAAAACAGTTTATGATAGATATGTTTCCTCTTTATTAGAAAATGGTCTAACAGATGGTGGCTTTTTTACACAATTTGCAAATCTAATAGAAAAATATGGTTTAGTTCCTAAAAATGTATTTCCAGAAACGAACTCCTCATCTAACACCTATGAAATAAACCAAATCTTATCTAGATTATTGAGAATATTTTATTTAGAATTAGAAAAATGTTCTAGTAATAATGAAGAAAAAATAAAACAAAATTACATGGAAAAAGCATTTAAAATTATTACAAATGTCTATAGCCTTCCACCAGAAAAATTTGATTTTGAATATACAGATAAAAATGGAAAGTATCATATCGATAGAAATTTATCTCCAAAAGAATTTTATGAAAAATATATAAATATTGATTTATGTCAAGATTATGTTGAAATCACATCTTATCAGGATGATGAAATAAAATACAATGCAATTTATGAACAAGAAGAAAGTACGAGAATTAGCGGAAAAAATGATAATGTTACTTTAAATATTCCCAAAAAAGATTTTCAAAATTTGATTCTAAAACAATTAAAAGCAAAAGAACCGGTTTATTTCTATTGTTCTACCACTTCCAAAAGAATTGATGGCATTTGGATTGATGTTATGGAAAGGTATGGTGAAATTTTTGATATTAACTTGAAATTAGACAATAACTCTATTTTGAAAACAAATGGAATTACAAACTATCATTGTATGATAATTACGGGAGTGAATATCATTGATAAAAAAATTACCAAATGGAAAATAGAAAACAGTTGGGGAAATAAAGTTGGCAATCAAGGTTATTATATTGCAACAAATGATTGGGTTAATCATTATATTCATAGAATTGTGATAAATAAAAAATTCTTATCAGCTAAACAACTTGAAATTTTAAATCAAGAGAAAATCAAAATAAATAAATGGGATGAAAAATTCTAAAAATGAATATATGTAATTAAATTTGCTGAAATGCAAATTTTTTCTTTTCATAACAGCATAAATTTTAATATGGGAAACAACAGTATGGACAGTGAAACTTTAAAAGAGGTGCGTGTTGAAGATTATATATGGATCATATATATCTTTTTAGCCGTGTTTGCTCTTGTTTCCAACCATTACGAAAAAGAGTATCTAAAAAAGCATAACAAAAAAGATGAAAGTATATTTAGAACGATTAATACCGAAATATTTATTATTACTTTTATTATTTATATTTATTTTACTTATATAAATTACAAACATATAAAAAGACTAGACCCTTGCTCTAGTCCTAAAGAAATTTTACTTGCCAATGCTGGTTTGATTGCAGCTATTTTATTTCTAATCGGTGGTGGAATATCTTTATGGATTAGCATTACCGGAGATAACGAAGATGACTTCTTACTGAACTTCTTTTAAACTCCGATACAAAGAATGTTCTTCCAAGGAAATTCCTTTTAAATTAGCAAGTTCCGAAATCGTAACAACTTGGTACCCCTCAGCATAAAGTTTAGGAAGAACCTCTGCTACTGCTTCTATTGTTGTATCATAAATATCGTGCATTAAAATAATATCTCCATCACTTACATGTTCCATAATATGATTGACAATATAATCCTTATTTCGATGTAACCAATCTTCTGTATCTATATTCCAAGTAATAAAAATCGTATTTAAACTTTCCTTTATACTATTCGTTACATTTCCATAAGGAGGTCTTGTATAAATTAATTCTTGTCCTGTAATATTCCGATAGATTTCTTTTGTTGTTTCTTCTCCGCTAATAACATCCTCTAACTTTTGCCTTTTCATATTTTTATGTGCGTACGAATGACTTCCAATTTCATTTCCTTTATTTAAAACATTTCGAATAACTGCAGCTCCATCTTCCATTCGATTTCCCACCATAAAGAAGGTTGCATGAGCTTTATTTTGTTCCAATATATCCACTAATTGATTGGTTTTCTCTCCACTAGGTCCATCATCAAAAGTAAGAGCAATGGATTTTTTATTTTTATCGAGTGTATAGCCATTTTCGTTTTCGTACTCCTCCACCGCTTCTACTGGGATATCCAAATAATTTTGAATCTCTGCATAAGAAATTCGCAAGAAAGGAGCTTCTGGCAAAGTAAAATCTAGAACATAATGATTATAATGAATAACAAGTTCACTTTCTAAAACTTGATAGGTTTTCACAACCTCTTCCCCACTTAAAGCATCTGCAAGAAACTTAGGATACTTTAAATACAAAAGTTCATGCTCTTTTGTTAAAAAAGCATCTTCACAACCTCTTTTTAAATAAGACAAAAACTCCTTTTCTTCCCCTGTTTCTTTATCTATAAAATAACTAGTAAATTCACTTTCTTTTTGAAAAGCAATATACACAAATCGATTTTTAAAAGATTCATTAGCAACTAGCTCTCTATCCTCATTAGATTTTAATATTTCCTCTACTTTCACTTCTACTTTATTTTGATTTGAAAAAGTCATTTCTGAAAAGCCATCTTCTCTTTTCACAATCATAACAAAAGAAAATAAAATAAGCAAAAGAAAAGCTGGTATTATTTTTACATATAAACTATTTACTTCTTTCATACAACATCACTACTGTTTAGTATACCAAAAAAACAACGCTTTACGCGTTATTTTTATACAAATCCTGATAAATTTTATTCTTTTTTAATAATTCTTGATGGGTGCCAGAAGCTACAATTTTGCCATTATCCATTACATGAATAACATCTGCATCCAAAATGGTAGACAAACGATGGGCAATTGTTAGAATAGTATGGTCTTTGGAAATCTCATTCACCACCGAAATAATCTTCTCTTGCGACTCATTATCTAGTGCGCTGGTTGCTTCATCAAACAAAATAATTTTACTATTTTTAGATAAAGCACGAGCAATGGCAAGTCTTTGCTTTTGACCACCAGATAGATTTACTCCACCCTCTCCGATTTTGGTATTATATTTCTTAGGAAGTGATAGAATATAATCATCTATTAAAGCAATCTGACAATACTTACGAACCTCTTTTAAAGTAATTTTAGGATTTACCATTTTAAAGTTTTCCAAAATCGTTTTATGAAACAAAAATGGGTCTTGCCTGATAATACTAATATTTTTTCGAAGGCTTTCTTCATCATATTCTTCAAGTGGAATTCCATCTAATAAAACATGACCTTTTGTTGCATCAAAATAACGCAGTAACAAATTAAAAATCGTACTTTTTCCTTGGCCACTTTTTCCAATAATGGCTATTTTACTATTTTCTTTTATCTCCAAATCAAATCCATCCAAAATCTTCTTTTTATTATCATGGTAATGAAAGGTTACCTTTTGAAAAGAAATAGTTCCTTTTGGATTTAAATTGTGATAATTTCCAAATAAAACATCTTTATAAAGTTTATTATCCACGACTTCATAAATGCGCTCTACTGCTACTTTTAATTTTTGATAGTAAGTAGAAAAAGTTGCAAAAGAATTCACTAAATTCATAAAATTATAAATATAATAGCTCATAGCAACTAAAAAAGTTAAAGAACTTTTCCCAAGTAATATTTCAATAATAATCGTAATAAAGGCAACAACAACTAAAACCTCGTCCAAAACATAAAGTAAAGCATAATAATTTTGTTCAAATTGAATAGTCTGATTTCGTTTCGTAAACAAATCATTTACAATCTCCTTTAAATTAGAAATAATGTATTTATTAATACCTAAAGCTCTTATTTCTCGTATACCATGAATATCTTCATCAACATTTGAAACATAAAAATCATTTTTTTCTTTAATTACTTTTTGCGCTTCCTTTAACTTTGGTTTAAAAGTAGACGTAATTTTATAAAGGATAAACAAATAAAGAAGAATTTCTAAAGCAACAACCCAAGAATTAAAAAGAACATAAAAAAATACAAGTAAACTGGTAATAACCCGAATTACAATATTTAATAAAGAAGAAATAGAATCCGTTATTGTTTCTGAATCCGTAGTGATTCGATTAATAAATTCCCCACTCGACTTTTCTTCAAATGCTTTGGTAGGAAGTTGTAAAACTTTATGAAATAAAGTAAAACTGATATCTTCAATCACCGAAAAACTAGCTTTAGTAGAAATAATAACACTAAGCCGACTAAAAACAGCATAATTTAAAACACTTAAAAATAAATTGAATAAAAGGGTGATGATAGCAACACGGACAGCCATAACACTAGCAGCATTAATCGCATACCCAGATAAGTACCCATACGTAACTCCAATTAAACTACTAATAAGAGCCATAATAGCAGCTATAATAATCTTGTTCTTTTCTTTTAATAAAAAGGGCTTTAAAAACCTTAATATATCTTTATTTGACATGCATATCACCTTGCTAGCCCATTATAATAGAAGAAAGAAAAAAAGGCAAGAAAATAGATTGCCCATTACTCGTTATCAAAAACATATTCTTTAAATTTTTCTGCTTTCTCTTTATAATTTTTAAATTGCTCATAGCTAGAGGCTGCAGGTGACAATAGACAAATCGTTTTTTCTTTTGTCACTTTTTTTGCTATCCTAACTGCTTCTTCTAAATTTTTTGCATAAAACACCTTTTCTTTCGAAAGTTTCTTTCCAATAGTAAAACCAGTTGTTGGCATACAAATAAAATGTTCAATGGAAGAAAGATTTAAATACTCTATAAATTTAGAGTAGGAAATTCCACGGTCCATTCCTCCAAAAATTAAAGTATTTACATTTTGTAGCGTTTCTATTGCATCTATAGTAGCCTCTGGAATAGTAGCTACCGTATCCACATAATAAATCACATTTTCTTTCTCTCCGATGTTTTGAAGCCGATAAGGAAGAGGTTGAAAGTTTCTTACAACGGATAATACCTTTTCATGGTTTAAACAAAGTAACTCCGCTACTACTATCGCCACCACTATATTTTCTAAATTATGTACTCCTAGTAAATGTCTTGGCTCTTCTTCATTATAAATCACTTCATTTTGAAAAAAGATAGCATGTTCCTTTTTAAAAACGAGAGAATCTTCTAATCCTTTTAAATCAATCCGAATACTCTTACTTTTAAATTTTCTTTGCTTAACAATTTCATTTAATGTTTCATTATCCCCACAATACACCATAATATCTTCTTTCGTTTGATTTTCAAACATATGAAGTTTTATATTATGGTAATGTTCTACTGACCCGGCATGGTCCAAATGGTCCTCAAACAAATTAAGCACCACTCCAATATGAGGAGAGACTTTTAAATATTCCAGCTGATGACTAGACATTTCCATAATAAAAAGAGTATCATTATTACACTTTTCTAAAACAGAAAAGACAGGAATCCCAATATTTCCTACTAAAACAACATTTTCATTTTGAGATTTTATAATTTCATACAATAAAGAAGAAGTTGTACTCTTTCCCTTTGTACCTGTAATGCCAATCACTTTATCCCGATGCACCTCTAATAAAAGTTCCATTTGTGAAGTAATTTTATCCTTTATTTTTCGAACATCTTGATTTTTAAAAGAAAACCCTGGAGATTTTATAATCCAATCATAATTCTCTAAAAGAGAAAAATAATCACTTGTAAGAAACAAAGTAAGATTTTTATCTTGTTTTAAAATCTCTCGTGCTTGTAACTCGCTATTTTCATCAATAATGGTTAAAGGAACATTTCCCATATACTTTCTTATAAAAAGGTAAGTAGATTCTCCTTCTCTTCCAAAACCTAAAATAACAATTTTTTTATTTTGTAACTTTTCTACAATTTTCTTTATCATGAAAAAGCGCATCCTTTACTATCTTTTCAAAATGGACATTTAAATTATTCTGGATATCATACTTCTCTTCTAATTTTATCTCCAAAGAAGAAAGAGGATAATGTTCTTTGTAATATTTTAATAAAAAAGGAAGTGGTTGTCCTTCAAAATTTTGAATCGTTTTCGTTATTGCGTAATTTATTTCTTCATAAGTACCTACACAATCAAAAGGTTTATTTTTTCCATACCCTAAAAGTTCTTGGAAAGTCGTAAGAAGTTGTTCACTTAGAAACATATCGCTTCCAAAAATAGAAATTAAACGTTCTTTATACAAAAAAGGACTAAGCATACAAAAAGCAAACAAGCATTTTGAACATTCCAAACACCAAACCCATGGGTTTTGTTTACTTCCTCGATTACAACTTTTAAATACAGAGTGATATTTTGGCATTTTAGATAGAAGCATACCAATTTGATATTCATTTAGTGGACGAAGCAAAGAAAAATATTCGATACCAATTTTAAAATATTTTTGGGTATAATAGCGAAAATCATTTTCAAATTCTAAAGATTTGGAGTATTGGTGATTGACTTTTGTACCTACTACATTTCCTTCATTTGCACTTGATTCATTTGATAGTACAATGTATTTTTTATCATTTAAATAAGCAGTTAAATAAGAAACAAAAGCAACCATAGCAGAAAATGGTGTGTGCCCATTTAAAAAGCCTTCTTGATTTAACTTCAAGATATTTCGAGATAAAGTTCTTTTCACTTTTAAAATGTCTTCTTCTTTCAAACCAGCCATCTTGGCACATTCTATCATAACTGACTTGGGATTTATAATAAAGGCAGATTCTTGTTCTTCACTCTTTAACAATTCTAATGTAACACAAGAATCTTTTCCTCCTCCAATAGCAACCATACATCCATTTCCTACATAATTTTCCTGAATAGAAAGAGAAGGTCCTAAACAAGTAATATGCATAAAATTTTCAAAATTGGCTTCTAAATGATTGGTATAAAAAAATTCTCCTAATCCCAAAAAGTACAATTTTTTGAACCAACCCTTTTGTTCTTCATTTAAATCTCCACAATTTATAATTACATTTTTAGGACAACAACATTTCCAGTAACTGATTAGCTCTATTAATCCTATATGAAAAGCAAATAAAGATACACAAGAATTTATCTTTTTATCCTTTTTCTTAGGTATTTCTAAAACAGTCTCAAACGATTCAAGATTTGGGATTTCAAAAAAATAAGTAATTTTTAATTTTTCTTCTAAATCTTCCATAACATAATCTTTAAAAATAAAAGTATCATATTGTTTTAATTCTTCTTTTGTTTTCATAAAGTCTTCCTCTCATTCTAAATCATTGTATGAAATAAAATACAACGAATTCTAAAAAATCATTTAATTCATTACTCTTTTAAACATTCTTTCCAAATCATAAATGGAAAATTTAATAATGGTTGGTCTTCCATGTGGGCAGTTATAAGGATTATCACAAAGCACAAGTTCTTGCAATAACTCTTCTACGGCTTCCATACTAATCCGCATATTGGCTTTAATACTCATCTTACAAGCTAATGTAATTGCAATATGTTCATTAAATTTAACAGGGTCAAATGCTCCATTATTTTGAATCATAATATCAATAATTTTATGAATGGATTCTTCTTCATAACCGCTTTTTAACCAAGTCGGGTGCTCTTTGACTACAAAAGTATTGACTCCAAACTCATCAATAACAAATCCCATATTGGTTAAAACATCCTTATTTTCTTTTATAGTTAAAAATTCACTAGAAGAAAGTTCAAGTGTAATCGGAAATAAAAGAGAAGTTGTTGTAACCTTTTGGGCCTTTAAAGCAGCTAGATACTTTTCGTAGTTTACGCGTTCTTGCGCGGCATGTTGGTCAATTAAATATACCCCTTCTTCGTTTTGAGCAATAATATACGTACCAAGGGCTACTCCAACAGGATACAAAACCAAACTTTTTAACTCTTCATTAATGATAACAGGTTCTTCTTTTTTCTCATCATAACTTAAATCCAATGCTACCTGACTGCTCTCTTTGTACACGTCTTCGCATCTTTCTTCCTCTTTTATGAAATGCTCGACATACTTATTTTTAATCTCATTATATTCCGGTTTTTTAATCGCATCAGGAATTAACAAACTATTATATAGTGCATCTTTAATCGTCGTATAAATAAGGTTATATAAATCTGCTATTTTATCAAGCTTAATATCTTGTTTAGTAGGGTGAATATTTACATCAATTAAAGTAGGATCTGTATTTATTTTTAAAACCACAATAGGAAACTTTGTGTCTGGCTTATAAGTGTAATACGCATCATTAATCGCTCGATTGATATCATAATTTTTCACCACTCTATCATTTACCATCGTAATAAAGTGATTGCGGTTTGATTTTAAAATCTCTGGTTTACAAACATACCCATACAAATCAAAATCATCATTACTCGCCCTAACTTCAATCATCTTAGAAGAAACACCAAGCCCATATATTTCATGAATCGCTTTATGTAAATTTCCACTTCCACTCGTTTTTACCAAAACTCTATCATTATTAGACAAAGTAAAAGAAACACCAGGATGAGACAGAGCAATACGTTCAAGTAAAGAAACACATCCCGCAAGTTCCGATGCCTCCGTTTTTAAATATTTAAGCCGTGCTGGCGTATTGTAAAAAAGGTCCGTAACTGTAATTTCTGTCCCAACTCTTGCATCTGCTATTACATTTTGAAGAAGTTTTCCCCCTTTTATTTCAATTAAAGTACCTACATCCCCACTAGAAGTTTTTAAAACAACACGAGAAACACTAGCAATAGAAGGAAGAGCCTCGCCTCGAAACCCTAAAGTATCAATAAAAAACAAATCATCTTCGCGAATTAACTTACTCGTAGCATGTCTTTGAAAAGCAAGCAAAACATCTTCCTTATCCATACCAACGCCATCATCAAGTACACGTACACTCTTTAACCCACCATCCACTAAGGAAACATCAACACTTTTTGCATGGGCATCCAAACTATTTTCTACAAGTTCCTTAACAACACTCGATATTTTTTCTACGACTTCTCCAGCTGCTATTTTATTGGCTAGATTTTCATTCATAACCTTTATTTTACTCATAACTTCTACTACCTCTCAAAAAAAGATTTTCGTACTTCCACCATACTTTTTTTATCTACATAAACATTGATTTTTGCCTCCGTTTTAAAAGTAATAAAACCAAGTCCTTTCAAAACCAAATCCTCGTTTCTTTTAAGAGCATAAGATACTCTTTCTTTTTCTTTCAAAAAATTGTTTTTCAGATACATTCTTTTAATCGAAAGATGATTGCTCATATAAATGGTTAAATGACAAACATCACTTTCATTTTCGAGTCGAATAAAATCTTCTATAACCAAACTAGCTCCTTTTTTTAATTGATAAGTAATGGGTTTTAAAATCGACTTAGAGCAGATTTTCTTTAAAAAAGAAAGATTCTTTTGCGGATAAAGAGTTTCTCTATAAGAAAACCCCGGTGTATCAATAAGAGTAAAAGAATCACACTCTACTTTTATAAAACCAACAGTAGTATTGGGAACAACGCTAGTCGTAATCTTAGAATCCCCCATTAACTGATTTAAAAGCGTACTTTTTCCAGAATTCGTATATCCAAGCACATACCCTTCTTTACTTCCTACCCTTTCTAACATTCGAAAAATAGATTTAACATTAAAGTTCTTTAACGCACTTAAAAAAAGAACTTCTTCCCTAACCCCATAAACTTCCTTTAACCAAGACTTCACCTTAGAAAAAGAAATCGATTTGGGAAGAATATCTGCCTTACTTACAATGAAGCATTTAGGAATTTGAATGGAATGATAAGTATCCATAACTTCCGTTTGTATATTTAATAAATCGACCAAAAAAAAGGCCATTTTTCCACTTTTGTTTACGGTAGCAATTACATCTGTAGTTTCCAAATCAATTTGTTTTAAATCATTATAATGAAGAATGCGAAAACATCTTTCACATAAAGAACTATTTTCTTGTTTTTCCTTTGGAATATACCCAATTTTTTCTTTATCCTCTGATTGAAGAATAACTCCACATCCGCTACACTTAGTCATAATATTCACCAACCTTAAATAACCCTTGATTCTCTAATTTTTTAAATATTTTCCGTTCAAAAATCCGATTGATTTTAGTTCCAAATAAATCCACATCACTAATGGGATTTACCAAAATACTTAAAAAACCCATTTTATTTGCTCCCCAAACATCCGTTAACAATTGGTCTCCGACACATGCCATTTCGTTGTCTTTAAAATTGTAAATAGATACTATTTTTTTATATTTTTTCTTACAAGGCTTACGACTATGAAAACTAGAATCTACATTTAATTTTTCTTTAAATGGCTCTACTCTTGCTTTAGAAGAATTCGATAAAATAATAATCTTGAATCCCAAAAGCTCAATATCTACAAATAAATCTTTCAATTCTTTATCCGGTTCTTTGATATTAATCGGAGCTAATGTATTATCTAAATCAAACAAAATGCATTTAATTCCTCGCTCTTTTAAATTTTGATAATCAATATCATAAATACTTTTTTTATACATATCCGGAATAAACTTTTCCATTTTGCCACCTCGTATTTTAAGTATATCACAAAAAGAAGAAGAATAATTAGGAAAAAGAAAAATAAAATGATAGAAAGGATGTGTCACAAATTGTTTTTAAGTATTTTAAATGTAATTAAAGATATGCTGTTCTTTACAGGAAGCTATTCAAATAACGTTTTTCCTTCTCCTCTAACGGAAGAAGAAGAACACAAAATGATAGAAAGAATGCTACAAGGGGACAAAGAAGCAAGAAACATTTTAATTGAAAGAAACTTAAGACTTGTTGCTCATATTGTCAAAAAATTTGAAAGCAAAAACATAAGCCAAGATGATTTAATTAGCATTGGTACAATTGGGCTTATAAAAGGAATTGATTCTTATAACGATTCTAAAAAAACAAAAATAACCACCTACGCTGCTCGCTGCATTGAAAATGAAATTCTCATGTATTTTAGAAGCAATAAAAAAAGCCAAAACGATGTTTCCTTAAATGATTCCATTGGTTTCGATAAAGACGGAAACGAAATAAACTTAATTGATGTCTTAAAAGACAACACCACTGATTTTGCAGAAATGATTCATACCAAAGAAAATATTAAACTATTAAATGGTTATTTAAAATTACTAAACGAAAGAGAAAAAGAAATCATTATCAAACGTTACGGATTATTAAACCAAAAAGAAAAAACCCAAAAAGAAATTGCCAAAGAATTAAATATATCAAGAAGTTATGTCTCCAGAATTGAAAAAAGAGCTCTAACCAAAATGCTAAAAGAGTTTATCAAAAATAAAAAAGATTTATAAATGCAAATGTCTAACTAAATCCTTTTTCATTTTATCCTGATTCCTATAATATTCTTTATACATTTCAGGTATCGATACATTGTATTCTTTTTCAATAGCAGATAACGATGTTTCCATATCCACATCTAAAATAATCTTTAATGCATTTTGAAAAGAAAAATGTTTATTAAACATATCCAATCGTTCGCTAGGCAAATAGAAATTACACATAACAGAAACGTAGTAATAAAAAGAAGTTGTAGTAAAATCAATTGGAGCAGTTCGAAAACACTTATCTAAATCATAAACAGGAGCTAAAGAAAAACCATCCGTTTCTTTTTGAAATAATAAGTTAGCTGAAATTAAATCTTTAAGTCCAATATAAATATGATAAGCAATTAAACGCAGCAAATCATTTGTCAATTTATAATACAATTCTTCTTTATGAAAAAAGTTTTTTAAAAAAGAAAAAGCACTTACTGGATCCAAAAATGGAAAATAATCCATACTTCCATAAAAATAGCATTTTTCCTCTTTTCGAAAGTTTAAAGATGCAAGTCCCACTGAATCTAAAACTTTAGCAGGTATAAAATGGACAATCGGCAAAGAAAAATAAGTAGTTCCAATTTTTTCCGCTAATAAATAACTTAAAATTTCAAATATAGGCAAGGTTTTAAAATAAAAATATCTTTCATGAAATAGATACCAATTTTGGTATTTTTCACGTGAAAACGTATACATATCTATATTAATTTTACTAGCATTTTCTAAAGTAGGAAGTACTTTTTCTTCTAATTTTAAAAAAGGAGTTTGTTCATTAAAAATAGTTTCCATAAAAAATCACAAGAATTACTATAACACAAGAAAAAAATAGCTTCAATACTTCTCTGCTATTTCATCAATAATCTCTATTTCATTTTCTACTGCTTGTCTAAATTTTCGTTTAAAATTAACAACTCTTCTACGAAGCTCTTCTGCATCTTGTTCCATTTTTTCTGCTTTAATTAAAGCATCATTTATGATTCTAGAAGCATTTCTTTTAGCTTCATCTATAATTCCTCTGCACTCTTCTCTTGTTGCTCTTTTAATTTGATTAGAAGTATCTTCCGCAATTAAAATCGTTTTGTTTAAGGTACTCTCAATTTCTTGGTATTTTTCCATACTTGCCTTTAATTTTTCAATTTCTTCATCTTGGGCTTTTAATTTAGCAAGCATACTTTCATATTCACTTGTTACATTAGCAACAAAGGCATTTACCTCTTTTTTATTATAACCCTTAAAACTATTCTGAAACGTTTTCATACTTCACCTCAATTCAAACTTCATTAAAATATCGAATACAAATTACCAGTCGATTTCTGAATCCTCTTCATTTTTTGGTTTATCTGTATCTTCAGAAATTTTTCCTTGAATATTAACATTTTTTGGAGTACATAAATAAATGCCTACTCCAATTTTTTGCATTTTCCCACCAATAGAATAAATACAACCGCTTAAAAAATCTATTATTCTTTTGGCTTGCGCAGAAGTAACTCTTTTTAAATTAACAACTACACTATTTCTATTCTTTAAATGGTCTGCTATTTGTTGACTTTCTGAATAAGCACGAGGCTCCATCAAAATCATTTTATTTCCAGTTTTATCTGCTTCTTTTAAAGCATCGTCTTCACTGACTGCGTAATATTCATCCTCTGTACCCATTAAATTATCTTCATCATCCGCAAACAACTTTTTTAATTTATTTAAAGCCATAATGATCACTTTCCTATCCTAGTCTATTACTCTATAATCATAACAAAGAATAAGTAATTTTTCAATTACAATTTAAAAAAGGAATGCTTTTTCTAACATTCCCTTTTATGTTGAGGTAAACAAATTCTCATATTAGCTAATAAATCTCTTGTTTCTTCCAAATAAAGTTCTACTAATACATCATCCGGATTCTCCTCTATATCTTCTATATAAGTATCTATGGTATGCAATGTATTTGAAATATAGAATGAATAAGGCAAATAAGTACTATCTGTCAAATCTATACTATATAAATAAAAGTAATACTCTCTATCCTCCTCATGAATTATTTTATAGGTAGCTTCTCTTCTTCTTGACTCTTTCAATTTACTATTATTTGCAATCAATTTTTCTTTTAATAAATAGATTTCAGGTGCAGAATATAATTGAGATGCTATATTTAAAAATTCTTGCAGTTTCTCTCCTTCAATAACATCGACAAATTCTGCATCTACCATAAATTTTTTCATTTGCGATTGAAGAGTTTCTCTATCTACTTCTATTTTAGGTGCAAAATCTTTTTCTTTAGAAGAATTTAAATTCACCTTTGGAGTTACTATTACATTATTTTTACAAGAATCACAAGCATTCGTTTGTAAATAATAACTTTGTAATTCATTTGCAAAAGAAGAACTAAAACCTAGTGCTTCTAATTTTTTACTTTCATTAAAAAGGGCTTGCATCCCTTGAACTGCAATGATTTTTTTTGCTTCCAAACAAACTTTTTCCTTCTTTAAAAAATCAAGATTTGGTTCATCTAAATTCGCCGTTTTCAAAATTTCTAAAGTTTCTTGTATTGGAAAATAATCAAATTGCCCTTTTCTATATCTATTTTTAGCATTTTCAAAAGAAAGTGTAGTCAAATTATAAAATCGTACATTAGAACGATCATAGAATTCTAAAACATATTTTAAAATGTATTTTAAAATATTTGCTTTTATAATAATACTATCGCTAAATTCATTTAAAGTATCCTCTAACCATTTTAAATCTACAAATGCTATGAGTAAATCCCACAACAAGCTATAAAGTGAACAATTATCCAAATTATCCAATAATTTACAAGCACAATCCAAACGGTAAAATTCTTCTTTTAAATCTAAATGTTCTTTTGCAAATTTAGGCTCTAAATTATTATACAACTTATCATTTCTTGAAAGTATTGGATATCTCTCATACAGTGCATTTTGATAGTCAATAATTATTTTTTCTCTTTTTTGAATCATAAATTGTTTAAATTTATCAAAACTTTTTGCCATATTTTTTCTCCCTTTTATGAAAATACTTTAGTTTGCTTGGGTAAGCAAATTCTCATATTTGCAAGTAAATCTCTTGTCTCTTCTAAATAAAGT
This sequence comes from uncultured Bacilli bacterium, assembly GCA_949025205.1. Classification (GTDB taxonomy): domain Bacteria; phylum Bacillota_I; class Bacilli_A; order RF39; family UBA660; genus MGBC108787. The sequence goes on from CARMXJ010000008.1 coordinate 14,892, forward strand.
TCTACTAACACTTCATCTGGATTTTGTTCTATATCTTCTATCAAAGCTTCTATTTTATTTAAAGTATTTGAAATATAGAAAGAATAAGGTGAATTAGCATTTTCTATGTCATTTAAATCACATAAATAATCGTAATACTCTCTATCCTCTTCATGAATAATTTTATAAATTGCTTCTCTTCTTCTTTCTTCTTTTATCCTACTATTATTTGCAATCAATTTTTCTTTTAACAAATGAACTCGCGTAGATGAATACAATTTAGAGGCTATACTTAAAAACTCTTGCAACTCTTTACCTTCAATAGTTCCTATAAAATCCCCATTGATCATATATTTTTCCATTTGCTTAGAATACTTTTCTTTTTCTTCTTTAAGATTATACTGATCATTTTTCTCCAAGGCAGGAACATCTTTAATAATATTAGCAGCAGATTTTTTTACTTCTGTTATCTTTCTTTTTTCTATATTTTCTTTCTCAATTGGTTTGTTTTCTTCTTCCGATACATCCATTTCATTCAATTTGTTTATAAAATCCATATTAAGATCTAAAAATTTTAAATTGTGAAATTGTTTTGCAAAAGGAATATGCAATCGATTTTGATCTAAGACCATTTTTTTAGCAATAGTACAAAACAGATCAAAAATTCTATTAAGTTCAGCAGCACATTGCTTCACGGTTTTTTCAATAATTTCATCTGGTACTTGCATTAAAAGAAACCGATCTATAGCAGAAATTGTATAAGCATTTCCCGCTATAATATTTAAAGTATTTAGAATACAAAAATATTCTTTATCATGTTTACAATAAAAATTAACCCATTCCTCCATATACCATTTGAAAAAACAAATTTTATTTTTTTGAGTCGCATGTATTTCCTCTAAACAAGTAACAACAGCATATGGATTTAAAAAAATACTATCTGTAATTTGCAAAACTTTTCCTAGTGCTTTTTTTGGCTTTATCTCTTTATTTTGTGCTAAATATGAAAAAGATAATAAAGTGACCATATTATTTATTTCTAATTTTACATCTTCTGTAAAATTTGGTGTATCTGTAAATATAGGAATTGGAGCATTTGCTTTATCTTTTAAATACTCTGTTGCAGATTCTCCAATCATTTCACATACTTTTTGAACTCTAAAATTTAACATCTTTTGTTACCATCCATATAACTTTCGAAAGACAAATAACTTTGGTACTCAACAAAAAGTAAATCAATTTGCTCTTGATATAGAGTTTGTAAAGAAGTATCATTTTCTTCAATATATTCAAAAATAAGAGAATTTACCTTTTGAACAAATTCTAAAATAATAAATCCATAAGGTAAAGTTTTAAGAGTTATATCATTAGATAACTCTTGTATTCTTTTCAAAAGAATACAATTTTCACAAGATAATAAAGTTTTCAGAATTTCATTGTATTGTTTTTGTTGCATTTCTTTTTCCGACAATTCCTTTTCTCGCAAAAGTTTTTTATTATTTTCTAGAATTTTCTTTTTATATTGATGCGCGATTTCGCTTGGATATAATTTATTCACTATTCTTAAAACTTCTTCCAGAATTTCTCCTTCAATTATTTCCACATTTTCTAATGAAGTGACATCAAAATATTTTTTTAAAATATCTAATAGTCTTCGCTTTTCGATATTATCTTCTTTCTCAGAAAAACTTTTTTCGTATGTTTGATTCTTCTTGCATAATAAATGAACAATCTGCGTTTCTTCCGATGGAGAAGTAAGAATTTTTTTAGCAACAGCTTGAATCTCTTTTTCTGCTGCATCTGTCTCTGATAGTATATTTTCTTCATTATATTTTTTTAATTCTGAAATCAAATTTTCAGGCATTCCAATTTTTTTTAACATTTCATATTGCATAGTATAAGGAATATAAAGATAATGTGAATTTGTCCATATTTTTTCTGCTATACCTTTCTCAAAACTATAAGTTTCAAATAACTCCGAAGATTTATTGTTTATATGAATCAAATTGTTTAAAAAACGCACCTCCAATTTTCCTTTAAGAAAAAGTTCAATATTTTTGATCATAACACTATAAGCATGCGCATAGGAAGAAAAACTTACTTTCTTATAAAACAAAGCAAAATGATCCATGTACCAATCAATAAAAGAAATTTTTTCTTCCATAGTACATTTTAAACTATGCAGAAATTCAAAAATTTTAAAAGGCGTAATAAATAAAATATAACAATCACTGAATTCGTTTTGAAATAAATCTTTTTCAAAATCAACACAATTTAGTTGTTCTAACACAATCATATTAGTTACTGAAAGCTGAGTATCCGTATCTAAATGTTCAAATCTAACTCCTTTTTGATTAAAAATTTTCATTTGTTCTTCATTTGCTTTTATCATTTTATAAATGACTTTTTGTGCTTTTTTTGGCACCATAAAAAACACCCTTTCCAACCAAATCCCTTTTCTTCTTAAAAAGAAATTTTAGAACTAATATAATCTTTTACCTCTTTAATGTCAAGTTTTATTTGTTCCATAGTATCTCGATCTCGAACCGTTACCAAATTGTCATTTAAAGTTTCATCATCTACTGTAATACAAAATGGTGTTCCTATGACATCACTTCTTCTATATCGTTTCCCTATACTTCCTGCCTCATCATAACTACAAGAAAAATCTTTACAAAGAATTGCAAATAATTCTTGCGCCTTTTCTCCATGTACTTTTTTAATTAATGGTAAAATGGTTACCTTATAAGGTGCAAGATAAGGAAGCAATCTTAGTACTTCTCTTTCTTCACCATTTTCTAAAGTCTCTTTTTGGTAAGCATTAGTAAGAACTGCCAAAAACAAACGATCAACGCCAACAGAAGGTTCAATGACATAAGGAAGATATTTGCTATTGTCTTCTGGATCTAAATAACGTAAATCAGACTTAGAATGCTCCATATGCACTCCTAAATCATAATCCGTTCTATCCGCTATTCCCCATAATTCTCCCCATCCCATAGGAAATAAAAATTCTATATCGGTAGTTGCTTTGCTATAAAAAGACAATTCTTCTTTAGCATGATCTCTATATCTTAAATTTTCTTTAGATAATCCTAAATCTTTTAAGAAATCCAAGCAATAATTTTTCCAATAACCAAACCATTCTAAATCCGTTCCTGGTTTACAGAAAAACTCCAGTTCCATTTGTTCAAATTCACGTGTTCTAAAAATAAAATTACCTGGTGTTATCTCATTTCGAAAACTTTTACCAATTTGTCCAATACCAAAAGGTACTTTAGCACGCATACTTCGTTGCACATTTAAAAAATTAACAAATATTCCTTGCGCAGTCTCTCCTCGTAAATACACTTTACTTTTTGCTTCTTCTGTAACTCCTTGATGCGTTTCAAAAAGCAAATTAAACTTACGAATCGAAGTAAAATCATTTGCTCCACATTTAGGGCAAGGGATTTTGTTGTCTCTTATATAGTTTTCTAACCTTTCGTTTTCCCAACCATCTCCGGTTTCGCTTCCTTTTGTAAAATCTTCTATTAATTTGTCTGCTCTATGTCTAGACTTACATTTTTTACAATCAATTAAAGGATCTGCAAAACTAGCAACATGACCACTAGCTACCCACACTTCTGGATTCATAAGAATGGCAGCATCAAGCCCGTAATTATATAAATTTTCTTGGATAAACTTTTTCCACCAAGCATTTTTAATATTATTTTTTAATTCTCTTCCCAAAGGTCCATAATCCCAAGTATTGGATAAACCTCCATAAATTTCACTTCCTTGGAATATAAATCCATATTGCTTGCAATAATTCACTATTTCTTCCATTGTTTTCTTTTCTTTCATATACTATCCTCCCATAAATGAAAAAATGCTAAAGAACAAGCATAGGGACGAAAAAACTTTCCGCGGTTCCACCCTACTTATTCTAAAGCGAATCACTTTTATTATATAGCTCCGAGGTTCCATACTCATCAACGCTTGTATATAAAGATTATATGCAAAACAGATGCAAAAAACAAGCTTTTTTAAACAGATTATAACACAATGTGTAATTTTAATTCTCGATGTAGTTCTATAATCTGAGCAAGTTCTACATAAGAGATTGTCCCTCTTAAAATTTGTTCTTCTGTCAAATAGTCATAAATATCTTTTATTTCAATCGATTTTCCTCCTAAATAATCAGCCATATTTTTACTTAATGAGGTAATCTCTTCCAAATTTAAATTGTTTTGAAAAGAATAGTCTCTGTTATTACGTTCTTCTATTTGGTTCATTCCACTACTAAGTTTGATGCCAATGAAAGGATTGACTATATCTTGAGCATAGTACACATTTTTTAATTTTGTTACATCTTCTTGATTAGTACTTATTGCAACAGAAGTGACTTTATGTTTATCAAAACAAATATACTCTCCATCTATTTCTAATAAGCATAAATTAGAAATAAGATAAGTTTTATTCACATTCTTAGAATTAAAAGCAAATAGTTTTTCTTTTGAATTCAAACCAATTACAGAATAGTTTTTAGTACGAAACCAAGTTAAATCTAGTCTTTCTTCCAATTTTTGCAAAGTATTAGTAGAATATTCTGTGTCCAAAGAATATCCATCTGGTAAAGAAACGGTTTTTATATCCATAACATAATATTTTGCTTTATAATCGAAAATATACTCACTCGTTTCTGGAATATTTAAAAAGGAATAAAAATCTTCTGTTTCATAAAAAATTTTAGAATAAGGAACAACCAAAGTCGGATCTGTAATACCAATATACGCATAATTCCATTTGTGATAGTTTTCATTTTCTTCATAAGAAATATAATCCAATGAATCATTTTGCAATACAAAATGATGTTTTATTTTTCCATCAGGACAATTTTCAATTAATACTTTACAAGAAGACAAAGTATAAACTTCCTGTAATTCTTTTTCATATTGTACAAGCGTTTCGTTATAATCATTCGTATTTTTTTGTTCAATAAAACCAACTTTTAAAGTTAAAAACAATCCTAAAGAAACTATTCCTATCTGTATACTTCTCTTTTTTAATTCTTCCTTAGATATTTCTTTTGTAAAAGTACGTACTGTTTTTATGATCATTTTTATGCTCCTTTTTTGCTGCAAGAACCATTCTAACTCTCCTTATTGGTACTGTCAATCAAAAAATTTAGCAACAAAAAATTAGCAACAGTAAATTGGCTTATTTCTTTCTATATAACCACTTACAAATCAAGCATCTTTAGTAAAAACTTTTTACTATTTAAATAAAGCCCTGTATACCTCTCATAATAACGATTAATAAAAAAATTAATTTCTTTTACTACACTTTCACTAATCGATAACTTGGAAATAGAATCAATAGAAACATAATAATACATTCGAATCATTTTTACCGTTTTATCACTCACTAAAATTTGGTTGGTATAACAGGATTTACAAACATATCCCCCTACATCAGCATCAATAGTAACAATACTCTTCTTATTTCCACATAAAATACAAGAATCCAACTCCAAACCAACGCCCAAAAAAGGAAGAAATTTAAGTTCCAAAATATTGGTAATAACAAGAGGGTCCATTTTTTGTTCTATCTTTTTAATTCCTGCTATGAACATATCGTATATAACTTCATCCATACTTTGCTTATAAACTTGTGTCGTTAACTCCGTTAAGTAATTCAAATAACTTATGAAAACAATATCACTCTTTATTACTTTAAAATCATCTAAAATATCTACATCTTTTAAAATAGACAATTTATCTTCTTTGTAATAAATATAAAAAAAACCATAAGTGAATCTCATGGTCAAAGCTCGAAGTCGACTCTTCATCGATTTCACACCCTTACACATGATGCCTATGATTCCATATGTTTTTGTAAACAAGTGAATAATTTTAGAAGACTCTCCATACGGTGTCTCGCTAATAATCATTCCCTCAACTTTTGTTATCATCCTTATCACTTCTCTTTTTTTTCGCATAAAGAAGGTAATCTTCTACACGTCCTGATGCTTTAAACTTATTCCATGCTTCCTTTTTATTCATAAATATCCCTCAATCTTTCTTTCTAACTATATATTGAGGAATTTTTCTAAATTTTATTCAAATTCATTAAAACCAAGTTCATGAAGTAATTTTTCTTTCTCACGCCATTTCTTAATTGTTTTAACATAAAGCTCCAAATATACCTTTTTTCCGAGCATTTCTTCGATATCTTTTCTTGCTAAAGTTCCAACTGTTTTTAATCGTTCGCCATTTTTTCCAATGACAATTTTTTTAATAGAATCGCGGTCTACTATAATATCTACCCCGATATTTACGATATCTTTTTTTTCTTCAAATTGTGTGGTCACGCAAGTTAAGCTATGGGGAACTTCTTCTATCGTTAATTCAAGTAACTTTTCTCTTACAAATTCACTAATCATAAAAGAAGTACTATTGCTGGTAATCATATCTTCTGGAAAATAAGGAACATCATCCTTTAAATATTTTTTTAATACCCGCACCAAACATTCAATATTATCACGTGTCAAACTACTAACGGGCACAATCTCCGCAAAAGAAAATTCATCTTTGTATGTCGAAATAGATTTTAAAATCTCTTCCTCTTTTAATTTGTCGATTTTATTTAAAACAAGCAAAACAGGAACATTTGTATCTTTTAAAGCTTCCATAATAAATTTGTCCCCTTTTCCTAAAGAAACAGAAGCATCCACAACAAACAAAATGGCATCCACATCTCGAAAATGAGCAAAAGATTGTTTATTTAAAATTTTTCCTAACTTACTTTGTGGTTTATGAATACCTGGTGTATCTACAAAAACAATTTGCGTATCACTTTCATTATAAACTCCTTGAATCACATTTCGTGTTGTCTGCGCCTTATCAGAAGTAATCGCGACATGCGCATTTACTAAAGTATTTAAAAGGGTACTTTTCCCTACATTTGGTCTTCCTATAATACTAACAAACCCACTTCTCATATCAAACACCTACTTCTATTTATCTTAGAATTCCTGCAAGACTTAAAATCGTATCTTGTTTGGCAAACATAATTTCTTCTTCTTCTTTTGTCATATGGTCATACCCAAGCAAATGTAAAATACCATGTACCGTTAAAAAGGAAAGCTCACGTTTAGAAGAATGTCCAAACTCACTAGCTTGAGCTTCCATTTTGGGAATACAAATATAGATTTCTCCTAAAAAGCGATACGCATCACAAACATAATCTTGTGTTTCTTCAAAAGCAAAAGAAATAACATCGGTAACTTTATCAATTCCCCGATAATCTCGGTTTATCTTTTGAATGCGTGCTTCATCCACAAAAACAATAGTCAGGATAGGATTTTTCACCTTTTCTTCTTTTAAGGCAATCTCAACTACTTTCTCTAAATAAGAATAATCTTCTTTATAACCATATTCATTTTCAATTGATATATCCACTAAAACCACCCTAAACCAATTAATCTTGTAAAATAGACAAAGCAAAGAACAAACACAACAATACATATTAAATTATAAAACAAATCGCTTTGAAAAATTCTTGGCAGATGTTTCTTTATAGCAGTAAGACCAATAAACAATAAAAATCCAGCAATACTTCCTACTACATTTAACAAAATATCATCAATATCAAAGGAACGGCCTATTTGGAGTTGCACAAGCTCTACCGTTAAACTCGTAAACAAACTTATAAATAAAATGTGCGATACTTTACTAGCTTTTACATATCCGGATACAAAATAGCCAAATGGTACAAAAATTAAAATATTTCCAATCACGTTAATCATGAATAATTTACTACCCATTTTATATCGAAAAATCTCGGTAAAGGGAACCAAATTAAGGCCACTATTAGTATTTATCTCTGTACTTGTTAAAAGTTGGAATAATAAAAGCGCATATATAACAAACACCAAATTCCAAAATTCTCGATAAAAAACAAAACGTTCATGATTGATTCGAATATAAGTTGCTCGTATAGAAATAACTACGACCAAAAAAATAACAACCATTGGCCATACATCCATTATGGCGCTCGTTAAAGTATCGACTATCATTTAACTTCCCTCTTCTTCTATTGCATTCTTTTCTTCTACTGTAAATTCTTCTTGCTTTGTAATATTTTCAAGAACGGCATAAAATACCTCTACTTCTATTGTACTATCATTTATACTTTTTTTCAAAACTTTTCTTGTAAGAATTTTCTCTGGATACTTTAATTTTGCATTTACTTTTTCATCTGCTAAAACAAGTGCTTTTTCTACCCCATTTTCTAAAGTATATTGTTGCATTTGTTCTTCCACTTCATATTCTGTATATTTATAAAAAGTAAAATCAAAAAATCGAAACAAGACACTTTCTTCTGTCTCATAATGCTCCAAGCGACTTTTAAAAATCTTATGCTTTCCACTTTCTGTTTCTATAGCAAAATTATAACGTTTCTTCCCGGTTCTTGTCTTTGTTGTATAAAAAGTAGGCAAACTAACACTGGTTTGATACCAAACTTCTGCTAAAACTTCCCCACTAGCACAAACATTTTCTTTCACCTCTTCGTTATATACAATTTGTCCGGATATTAAAATATCTCCTTCGCTTACATACTCTCCATCATGTACTACAATCTCTCCTTTAGTACTTTTAATATTTGAAACAATGCCGCTTTTACTCGCAACAATATGACAAGTTCTTTCTTCTTCGTTATAATCTTTTATGATTCTCTCTTCAATACGAACAACATAACGCATACCCACACTTTCAATTTCTAACCATTCCAACCTATCTTTGTAGGTAGAAAGAATCGATTCTTTTATTTTTTGTAATTCTTGATAGTCCTTTTTTATACTTAAAAAACGAATTCCTTCTTCTTCCAAACTTTTTTTTACAAGTTCTCTTATCTCTTTATTAGAATGAATAACATCTACTTTCACAATCACATGACTAAAAAAGAAAACAAGAAGCAAAAAAAGAACAAGCGCAAATATTTTTAAAGGAGTCACCATTTTTTTTACGCGAAACACGCCGCTATCCGTTACATAATAAAATTTTGCTGTAACAATCTGCTTTTTTATTTTAGCATAATCACTTTCTAAAACTTTTAAATATAAAATATCACCATGAGAAATAACATCATAGACATTAATTCTATTTTTATAAAGTTTCATTAAAATACGATTTTTATTACGTACTTTTGTTTTAATATAGATATAATGTTTTATCTTCATCGCAAAAACCTCACATCATCTAGTTGGCCATCAATTAAAATTTCTCGTTTTTCTAGTCTTTTGACAACAAAATGCACGCCTGTTAAATGAAGAGTAAAAGAAGGCATTGCAAGAACAATTTCTGTATCCGTAAGCTTTACAATATCAATATAATTAAATACATGAATTTTTTCTTCATAAATATCAATATAATAATCAAAATCGAGTAAAAAATTTTTCATAGTTTTATAAAGATGCACAAACATCACCTATAAAAAATATATGATGAATAACAAAAGAAAAAACCATAGAATCACTCTATCGTTTTAAATTACGTGTTATTTCCTCAAAAGAAGAAGCTCTAGAAGTAAGTTCCAGTCTTCGCAAATCATGTACTTTATCACAACATAAAGAAGAAATGCTACCATATAAAGTATGTGGATTTGCTATCTTTGAATAAACGGGAGAGATAACGTTTCCATCTCCATCTATTTGATAGGACAAAAAATCATATAAAAAATTTTCTATTCCTTCTCCAAAACGTTTTGACATTACTTTATCCATTACATAAAAAGTATTCTTTTTAATTTCTTGCAATTGGTACAATTGATGCGTTAAAAATACTTTTTTGGAAAGTCTATACAATCTTTGATTTACAATGGCAATGTCTTCTGTTTCAGTAGGAATAAAATGATTTATATTGGGAGAAGTTAAAGCAAATGTTTCTCTATCCAAACATAGAAGTACATCTTCTATATACGAACTTCCTTCTCTTACCCCCAAGCTTTTTTTAGTAGTTACTCTAAAACTATCACTCCCTGCCCAAATAATATCTTGGTTAAAAGGCAAAAACATTAAGTATTTTTCGAAATCTACCGATGGAGTTGTGTAAAATACTTCCTCGAAATTCTCGTTTATCACACCCATGCATTCATAAATATAAGGTACATCAAATAATCCCTTTGTTGTTACAATTGCTTTAGCAATAGCAAGACCATTATGAAAATCTAAAGTTGTTTCATCCACTTGTGCATTTAGCACTTCTTCCCTTAAAATAGTACTTTTCAATTTAATTTCTTTCATGTAAATCCTCCTAATTTTGCACAGAAAAAAACATCTTTGCAAAGATATTTTTATAAATTCATTAATTTTTCTTTTACTTTTTTAGATACCAAGCTCATATCAGTTCTTGATGCTACATTTTGAAGTTCTTTCATAATACTTCCCATATCTTTCATGCTAGTAGGTTTTAAGTTTAGAAAGACTTCCCTAATTTTTTGATCTACTTCTGCCTCGCTCATTTCTTCTGGTAAGTAAGATTTTAACAAAAGGATTTCTTTCTCTAAATTTTCAATTTCCTTTGTTTTTTCAAATTTTTGAAATTCTGCTATGGAATCTGTACGCATTTTCACTTGCTTTTTTATTACAGCAAGTACTTCTTCATCAGATAAGTCATCTTTTTTATTAATTTTTTCTAATTGCAAAGCACTCTTAAGCATTCGTAAAACTCCTAGTGAAAACTTATCTTGCTTCTTCATAGCAGCAACTAAATCATCATTAATTTTTTCAAACATTAAGCATCTTATCCATTTCTTCTTCTATTCTTACGTGCATTACGTATCATTTCTTTTTTAGCTTCTCTTCTTTTAACACCTGGTTTTTCATAGTGTTTCTTTTTCTTTAGTTCAGAAGGGACTCCACTTCTAGCGACTTTTACTTTCCATTTTTTAATAGCATTATCAACATTACCATCACTTACCACTACTTTTGTCATATCTGTATCCCTCCTTTCAGATTAATTAAACCAATTATAACACCAAAAAAAAAAGTTAGCAAGAAATTGCCATCCTTTTTATAAGGAATTCTCTACTTTTTTATTCTTTCTAAAACAAATGCGATCTCTTCTTCTAAAGAAGATTCTTGCAAATCATTTTCTATAAAAAACTCTTTTTCATCCACTGTAGAAGCAGCTGTATTTTCAAAAATTGTAGAACAAGATGAAATTAATGTAGACAATCCAAAAGCAAGCACTGTTAAGCCATAGATAATAATTCTTTTTACACCATTCTCATATTTTCGAATCTCTTCTCCCCATTCAGCATAAAGCACTTCATAATCCTTACAAAACCTTTTTGCTTTTGAAATAATAACGGGATATTTAAAAATATTTTCTCCAGATAAAAACTCATAAAATCCCTCTTGTATTTCTCTAGAAAAACAAATACAATCTTGTAACCAAATAAAAGTAATACCTTTTTGATCATTTTTTTCATGTTGTAACAAAGTTTTTAGCTGAGAAAGGATACCAAAAAGTTTTGTAGAGTTATAGTCTATCTTACCAATATCTAAAAAGCACTCATAAAAAGCTACACATTTTTTTATATTTTTGTATTCTTCTTTTGTATCTATCTTTGTTTTAGTAATAATTTTAATTAAAAGGTTGGTATATTCATCTATTAAGCTCACTCAAATCACCACTGCCAAATAAAATAACATAAAAAGAAAGAAAACTCAACAATTAATCCCTTTATTGTTAATTCTTCTATAATTTTCTTCTTAAAAGTAATTCTAAACCATCTTTTTTTTCTAATAAAGAATCAAATCCTATAGTTTCTTCTAAAATTTCATATTCAATTCTATCTGACTTAGGATCTTTTTTCCTTTCAAATAATTGTTCTAACTCTTCGCTTGTAAACCATAAACTTAAAAAAGTAAGAAAACCTAACACTCCTATTGCTAATAATATTTTTTTCTTTCTCTTCGCATCTTTTACCTTTTCTAGGGTACACTTGTTTTCATAAGAATATAAAATAAATCTCCAATCTTTATAAATATCACTATACCCCTCACAAAAAAAAGCAGCAGTATCAATTGCTTTACCAAAGCTTTGTTTATCCCCGTTTAAACCCATTAAAATATCTTTCTGTATTTCTTCTGCTGTACTCAATGCAACCCGTAAGCCTTTAACAATAGAATTCTTTATAGATTCCGAGGATTTCAACCACTGGTTTGCTTGGTTAATCATAGGTATAAGCAAAGTATAAACAGTTTTAAAATAATCCAGATCCATATGTTCCCGATCTTTTACTTTACTTAAACCAAAAAAAGTTTGATAAAAACCAATCAATAAATTAATATAATCAAATTCACTTCTATTTTCTATTTTATTCATTTTTTAATCGCCTTTACCAAAATACAATAAAAATTTGAAAAATGCAAGCAAAAATATTTTTTTGCACAATTATCCTTTGTCATTATAAATCAAAAAAAGAATTAAACATGCATTAATTCTTCTTCTTTTTCTTTTAATTTTTCATCTATAATTTTATTATATTTAGTAATAACTTCTTGTACTTCATTTAACAATCTTTTTTCATCATCTTCTGGATATTCTTCCTTTTTGATTTGATTATTTTCCTCTTGACGGATATTTCGAAGAGCAACTCTTGCTTCTTCTGCAACATCTTTAGCTTGACGAACATATTCTCTTCTTCTATCTTCCGTAAGTTCTGGAATTGTTAGAATAATAATTTCTCCATTATTGGTTGGAGTAATGCCAATATTTGCTTCATTTATAGCGCGTTCTATATCTTTTAAAGTTGTTCGATCAAATGGCTTAATCATTAATTGTCTAGCTTCTGGTACCGTAATATTAGCAAGACTTTGAATGGGAGACATAGATCCATAATAAGAAACCATAATCCCATTTAGCATAGCAGGATTCGCTCTTCCCGCTCTTATGTTTAATAATTTATTCTCTAAAGCAACGATAGCTTTATCCATTTTTTGTTCAATATTCATTGTTTCCTCCTCATTTTAAACTTATATTATCATTATAATCGACCGTATTTGTTTTGACAATATATTTTAAAATTAACTCTCCATCTTCTGCAATATACAAAATATAAGTTTCATTTTCTTTCAAACTATTAATTGTTTCTTCTACTTTTATGTTATTTTCAAATTGATTTTTAATTAACTCTTCTCTTATTTGGGTTACTCCTCTAGTAAAACTAGTATTATATAAAGAAAGCAAATCAGTTGAAGAAAGTCTTTTTCCTGTTAAAACATTAAATGTATAAGAACGCATTTTTAAAATATTAGAAACGCCGGAATCACAAGAATACATCGATTCATATAAGACTAAAGTAACATATTCATGATAAGTAAAAACTCCAAAATCAAGTACTGCTGCTTTTTTTATATTATCTATACTTTCCCTACAAATAGTATATGTTTCATTTGCACTTATTTTTTCTACAGATGCCTTTTTCTCATTAATTATATTTTTAAGTTCATTCGTAACGCTTACAGCATCTTCGCTTTCTAAATTAATAACAGGATATTTATAAACCATAGATAAATTCTCAGAAATCGAAATTTCATCTTGATAATATATAAAATCTTTTGCTTTTTCTTTTTTTAATTTATCGCTTACTTTTTCTTTCTCTTCAGCAACCATCACTCTGTTCTCTAATTTTTCAGTATGGTTTCGATAAATTAAAAAAGTACCTCCACAAACAATGCCTAAAATAAGTAAAAAGAAAAAGCTAAACCCTAAATAACTATTCTCTTCTTCATTCATTTTTATCCATCCTTAAATAATTCTTTATCATAACATCAAATTTAGTTTTTAACGCACTTTTTTGATAATCTGTAAAATATTCTTCCGGTGTTACATTTCCTTTTAAATGCGCTATTTCATCATCAAAATAAAGAACATTTCCCGATTTTACAAAAACAATGGTTGGAGCAGTCAAATCTTGATTTCCCAAATCTGTAGTAGCCAAATACTCTTTTAATTTTAAAACAATATTGTTATATGTAACATTATTCAAATTACGGTCTTTCTTAAAATCATAATAATAAATTTCTGATATCCCATTTACCAAAGCCATTTCGTTTAAATAATCCGCATAGTAATGACTCCAAATATTGCTAGGAAATCCAAAAAACAAAATTCCAGATTTTCCATTTAAAACTTCCAAAACTTCGTGTTCCCCCACATATTTAAACACATTATTTTTAGATATATCTTTATATTCACCAGAAAAACGTACATTATCACTTACAGTTGTTTGATAATCTTTCGTTCCTAAATAAATAAAAAGAAAAAGCATAAAAACAAATAAAAACAATTTTACTATATTTTTTAATTTTTTCATAAATACCACTATATTTAGTATAACAAGAAACCAAAAACTTATCGAGCAATAAAAAAGACATCCGTAAAACAAATGTCTAAATCTTAATTATTTTCCGCTTACTTGATTCATTACTTCTTCAGCAAAGTTATCATTACGTTTTTCCATACCTTCACCAACTTCATAACGAATCATTTTTTTGATTGCTCCACCATTATTAGCTACATAGGTAGAAACATTAATGTCTCCATCCTTAATGAAGGCTTGTTCAGCAAGACAGATTTCTTTAAAGAATTTCTTAATTCTTCCTTCAACCATTTTTTCTGCGATATCTGCTGGTTTTCCTTCATTCATAGATTGTTCTTTTAAAACTTCTCGTTCACGTGCTACAACACTTTCTGGAACATCTGAAATAAACACATAACTTGGTTTCATGGCAGCAGATTGCATAGCAACATCTTTTGCCACTTCTTCATTTGCACCTTCAAGTACAGTTAAGACAGCAATCTTTCCACCCATATGTAAATAAGCCCCAAATACTTCAGTACTCGCTTTTTCTACAACTTCCATTCTTCTAAAAGACAACTTTTCACCAATTTTAGCAGTTTTAGCAACAATTAAATCAGCTATAGTTCCTTCTTCCAAAGAAACTTCTAAAGCTTCTTCTAAAGAGGTGGCATTGCTTTTTAAAATAGCATTGCCTATCGTATCAATCATATTTGTAAATTCTTCATTTTTACTAACAAAATCCGTTTCAGAATTTACTTCTAAAATAACAGCTTTATTCCCATCTATATAAATATTAGCAAGTCCCTCAGCAGCAATACGGCTTCCTTTTTTCTCTGCTTTAGCAATTCCTTTTTCTCTTAAATAATCCATAGCAGCATCCATATCGCCATTACATTCCGATAAAGCTTTTTTACAGTCCATCATCCCTGCACCGCTTTTTTCACGCAAATCACGAACTAAACTTGCACTAATTTCCATAAACTAAACTCCTTTTCTTTTTTTATTTTAAATTACCAATAAGTTCCTCTTTTTTCATAGTAGAATATCCTTTAATGCCTTGCTCTTTAGCAATGGCTTTTAATTCCGTTAAAGTCATACTACTATAATCTTTTTCTTCTACTTTTTGTTCAGTAGTTTCTTCTTTTTTTGGTTCTTCTTTGATTGCTTCAGCTACAGCCTCTTTTTTCTCTTCTATCTTTTTTTCTACAGTTTCTTTTGTATCTTCTTTTTTGTTTTTATCTTCTTCCGTAACATAATCTACCATTTCTAAGTTACGTGCTTCACATATAGCATTATTTAAAACACCAATTACAACTTTAACAGCACGAACCGCATCATCATTGGCAGGGATTACAAAATCCACATCATCTGGGTCACAATTCGTATCTACAAGTCCAAATACAGGTATATTTAACTTTCTTGCTTCACGAATGGCATTTATTTCCTTTTTAGGGTCTACTATAATAATCGCTTGTGGTAATTTATTCATTTCACGAATTCCACATAATACACGATTTAATTTATCATATTCTTTACGAAGCCCAATGACTTCTTTTTTAGGAAGTACATCAAATACTCCATTGCTTTCCATAGCTTCGATTTCTTCTAAACGCTTAACTCTTCTTCTAATTGTTCTAAAATTTGTTAAAGTTCCACCTAACCATCTTTCTGTTACATAGTAACTTTCACTACGAATGGCTTCTTCCTTACAAACTTCACTTGCTTGTTTTTTAGTACCTACAAATAAGAAAGTTCCACCATTATCAGCAATTGCTTTAATTTCTTTATAAGCTTCCTCTAACTTTTCTACTGTTTTTTGTAAATCAATAATATGTATTTCATCTCTTGCTGCAAAAATATATTGTTTCATTTTTGGATTCCATCTTTTCGTTTGATGTCCAAAATGAACTCCTGCTTCTAATAAATAACTCATAGAAACAACGGCCATAAAATATTTCCTCCTTCGTTAAAACATCTGCTTGGTTCCACTTAAAACTATCACCTCTTCGGCACTCGATAACTTTAATCCCCAAACATGTCTATTTGCTAACTTTTTAGCCACTTGTATTTTAACAAATAAACGTATGTTATACAAGCATTTTTACTATTAATATATCGTTTTTTTCTAAAAAATATTACATTTTAATCAGCAAATACCCCTTATACCTTGCATAATACTTTTTCTTAAAAAGCGTTAATAATTCCTTATCCATAAAACCTAAAACAGAAATCACAATTTTATCAATTCCATAATCATCTAAAATTCGAAATAACCTTCTTTGTAAAATGGAAATAGTATCCAAATTAATATCGTTTGTTATATCGACATACAAAGTTTCATTTTGATAATAAAAATCCATAAAAATATCACCAAAAACAGAATAACAGAAATAAAAAATTTTATTATATTTTCGACAAAAGTTCTATTTTTTTTCTACAACAATTCTTGTAACTCTTTTAAAAATTGTAATGTCTGTATAGGGGTTGTTTAATCTAAGTCTACATTTTTTAAATATTCTAATGCATCTGTTACGTTAGCGGCCTCCACGAGAAGAAACAATTTGTAAATTTAAACAAGACTATGAACACACATATATTTAGAAAGGCTAGATACATCTACATGAAAAAAGGAAAGTAACTTTTCTAAAAAATGATTAAAATCAAAAGATTGTAATTTCTTATTCAGCATAAAAAATAATTTATCATGTTAAATATTATCAAAAAACTTACTAAAATCAATTTGCAAAATATATCATTTTATTTTTAGAAATTGCTTATAATAAACAACTTCAATAAAAAGAATCTATCGTAAACAGTTGTACCAGACATATCTGATAACATCATGATATTAATTTACCTTTCGGAGTAATAAAACTTCCTTCCATACTTATATCGGCTCGTAGCCTACACTTAGTATAAATTTATAGATCAAGGGCGAACGACATTTCCAGAATTAGACACGTTGTTATTGAAATTTGCGAAATTCGATGCAGCAAGATTACAGTTTTACCCCCCCTCCCCCAAAAAAAATTTTAGTCCTTAATATTTTTTGATCTAACAGCTATTTTATTATCACTTTACCGTCCTTTTAAACAAAGCAATCTCTCGCTCAATAATATCAACATTAAGGCACATACTTTTCTGCATCAGCAGGAAAAATAGTCAAAACATATTGGCATTTCTTGCAATAAATCTTCACAACATCCAATAGCATTATTTTGATAATTTCTTCTCCCGTAAAGTTCCCGACATTTCCAACAAAAGGAATATTCCTTGTAAACTGTTTTATCCCAAAATCCCGAAGAAGCACCTCTGTTATCTTTTTTCGTAAAACAATAGCATTGAAAAAAACTGGATCGCAGACAAACTTCTTTTGCTTTTAACAACACTCACAAATACTCACCCTCTCTTAATCTTCATCGCCCATAAAGGGTTAGATGAAGATTAATCGATAAGGAAGCGAGGGCGAACGCTACGAACAGCAGTGGATGCAGCAATGTCGACGTCGGAATCGCCGTGGTAGAAGGAAATTGCGAAAAACGACGCACTACTAACATCTTTTAGCCAATAACTAAAACGTCCTCCATTTCCATCACTATTTTTAAAATCTGGTTGTAATTGAAATAAAGCATATTGAAAATTGTCAATTCCTGTATCAAATCCACTTGAAGACCACACAGTACTTCCATAAACATTCATTTCACTCATTAAATCAATTTGTCTATCATACCATGCCCAACTATTAGATGCTCCTCCATCTGTTCCATATCTATTTGCTAATGTAACATTAACAGCATTTGTTAATAAATTTCTATAAGTTATAACATGACTTCCAAATGTTGGAGTTACATAAGTACCTAAATAATTTGGTAAGGTAATTTGTACCATTTCACTATTATAATATCCACCTTCAGTTGAGTTAGTTGCATTCATCCTAGCATTCATTAGATCCATAGCAGGTATTATTGTAGCATGATGCTTCGTTAAAGAAGTATCTCCTGTGTTTAAATAATTATCCATATCAGCAATCAGCCATTTATGGTTTTGACTATCGATGATGTAGTCTCCTACATAAATATCACCAAATGTTCCATCGCTTATCATCGTATACAAACTTCCATCTTGATGATATTTAGATATGTCTTTTCCACGATAGGTATTTCTCCTTAAAGAAACTCCAGCCTTTATATGTTTATTGTATTCTTCTTGCGTTAATCCATTTGTTGTAAAATTAATATTACATTTCGCGTTACTTTCTACGTTTTCTAACACTAAGTTCCATGCATTATAATCCCAACTACCTGTTGTTTTTCCTCCTGTGCATTCTACATTTGTTTTATACAAACCTCTTTCAGGAATTGTTTTACTTTTATTACCATCTACAACCACTGATAACATTTTGATATCATATCCAAAGTCTGGAATTTGTCCTTTTAGAACATTAAACTCTTTTTCTTCTTCATATAAGGCATAACTTCTGTATAATAAAATACCTCCTATTAGAAGTATTATCCCTATTATTGAACCTATTACTATTCTTTTTTGATTTTTATTTTTCGTAAACCTTTCTAGTTCTGGGTCTTTCTTTTTACCTAATATACCCCCCTCTCGAGTTTTGATTGAGAGAATTTTTTCATTCTTTATCATTTTTTCCTCCTCTATTATGTATTCATAATAACTATTTTTTAAATTTTTGACAAGATTTTCTTAATTTTTGTTAATTATATCGTTACAGTTTAGTCAAAGGGTCCAAAAAACAATCTGAAATCCTTATAAATACTGAGATAAAAGCGATTAACGATAGTCCAATTAATTGCAAATAATGTACAAAAATAATCAAAAATTAGGTAAAATATGCTTAAAATAGCCATTCTTATTGTAAAATTTGCTGCCAATTCCTTTATTTATCTGACTGAACTGTAACATTTTATCTTTTATTATTCCTATTTCTTATAAAAAAACATTCTAATAAATAAATAAATAAATAAATAAATTGGAATCGTTAGAACAACTTGGCTTATTAATTTGCTAATTGTATCGCTTTTTTGTAAAACAGTTCCAATTAAAAACATGATTCCTATATCCATAAATAGCGCTAAAATCCTAAGAGTTCAAAAGAGCACAAAAACTTGTTATTTCATTTAGATAATTTTTTGATTTGCTTTTAAAAATAGATTAGATTATTAATTCAATTTACTTTTCTTTACTAAATAAACATCCACAATACTCCTGGCGATACAAATTATATTTTTTCGAAAATTCTATACTTTTTTTATAGCCCTCTTTTTTCTTAAAATCAGAAACCAAAAATAAGACTTTTTCTTCCTCGTTTTTATCTTTATTATAAATATCTTCTAATTTTAAACCAATGTTATTAATAACTTCTGCATTTTTATAAGGGCTAACGGTTAAAGTGGTCCCAAAATAAGCAAAATGATTTTCGATTGCTTTTTCCATTGTTTTTTCAAGTCGCAAGTAATAACACTTGTGGCATCTAGCACCACCTTCTCTTTCGTTTTCTAATCCTTTAGCTATTTTTTTGAATTCTTCATTTTCATAATCTATGTCCATAAAAGAAACCAGCACACCACTTTCTTTTAAAAAGCGAATTTGTTCTTTTTTTCGATGTTCGTATTCCTCTAAGGGCTCAATATTAGGGTTATAATAAAGTACTGTAATAAAAAAGAAATCTTTTAATCTATCGATAACAGAAGTAGAGCAAGGTCCACAGCAACTATGCAAAAGAAGTGTTTTTTTCTCGGAAAATGCATTAATTTCTTGTTCCATTAATGCATTATAATTTATTTTTAAATCTTTTTGTTTTGGTAAATTCATCTTTCTCATTCCCCGTACAAATGCCAATATACATTTCCATTATCAGAATCAAGTTCTAATATTCCCTTCTCTGTTTGTGGAAGTGCTGAATATGTTATAGCATACATATCCAATCTGTCAATATTTATTAAATTAATATACACTTGATTTCCATCATTCATTCGAAGTAAAAATCTTGTATCATCAATCACTACATCTCCACTTTTACTAGGAGAATATTCAATTTCACTCACCATTTTTAAAGAATCCATACTAATATTCGACAATTCTTTAATAAGACGTTCATAAATAGAATCAGGTACAACATTAAGCAAAAATGGAATACCAGTAAAATCCCCGTTTGCGGTTTCATTTCCATTCGACAAAACATAACTTCCGTTACTTCGATTGTAAAACAAAACTTTTGCTTCTTCTATTTCAATGGTAAGCTTCCCAAATAAACTTTTTTTTACAACTACACTATCCACTAAATCAAGTTTCGAAATGTTTTTTTGTAATGTAATTTTACTATACTTAAACATTTTCGGATAATCCTTAATATTAGCAGCTAAAATAATATCATGATCACTAAGCAAAGTATTACCTATTATATAAATATTTTTAATAGACAAATTAACAACATAATAAAAACCTCCAACTAATATAAAAAGGAAACTTAAAAGTACCAAGAAAGGTTTCCATCTCAAATGTCGTTTTATTTTTTTCTTTATATTCTTTGGCATACCATCCACCTATATTAATACTACCAAAAAAAAGAACTATTTACTAGTTCCAATTAATTCCTTAACAGTTTTATAAATTGTATCTACAGGGTTGATTTCTTTATAAGCATGCATATTCTTTTTTAATAAATCTACTTCTTTTTGATTATTTAATAAAACTTGAATTTGCCCAGCAAGGGATTCTTTTGTCAAATCTTTTTCCTCTAATACTTTAATAATCCCTTTTTCTTCTAATTCTTTCGCATTAAAATATTGATGATTGTTTGCCACATTCGGGCTAGGAATTATGATACTTGGTTTTTCAAGTCCTATAATTTCAAACAAAGTTCCGGCACCCGCTCTTGATATCACCAAATCACTAGCAGCCAAAATCCCCGGTAAATTTTCAAAATATGGAACAAACTTTACTCCTTTTGGATTGGTAATCTTTTTTTTAAACTTTTCAATATCGACATTACTTCCAGTAATATATAAAATTTCATATTCGTTATGCAAATCACTATTTAAAAACGAAAGCATTTTTTCATTTAAAGAAGAACTTCCTAAACTTCCTGCAACATACACAACCAATTTTTTAGAAACATGAAAACCAAGTAACGTTTTATCCACCCCTTTTGTACTCACTGCTCCATTCAAAGCTGGATGTCCCGTATACACAATTTTTTTAGCTCTTTTCAAATAAGGAATAGAACTTTTAAACGTTACCCCCACAACATCCGCATATCGGCTAACCAGATAATTTACTTTTCCAGGGCGACTATTTTGTTCATGAATAAACGTTTTAATTCCTAACTTTTTGGCAGCTTTTAAAACAGGATACGTAACATACCCTCCAACTCCAATAACAATATCAGGTTTAAAATCCTTCATAATATTTACACACTTTTTAAAGGCTTTTTGAATTAAAAACACATTTTTAATATCCCTTTTAACATCTTTTGTAAATCCATAAATTTCAAGAGATTCATAAGGAATTCCTTTTTCAGGAACGATTTGTTTTTCCATTCGATTATGGGTTCCAATATATAAAACGTTTACATTTTTCTCTCGTTTTTGAAATTCTTTTAAAATAGACAAAGCAGGATAAATGTGCCCTCCACTTCCTCCAGCAGATATAATTATATTCATAAGACCACCTTTAAAATAATTATACTACAAATATAGTAAACTTATTAGCAAAACAAAAAAAGAATGTAAAATAAGATTTTAACAAAATTCAGGATTGTTTTTCTATTATTAATAATAAAGTATGCTAAAATAATGAAAAAAGGAGAAAAATATGGAGCAAAAATACGATCTAAGTGACAATTATTTTAAATATTTTAATGAAGCCCAAGGAGCAAATATATTAAAGAAAAAATTACTAAAAAAACCAAATAAAAAAATACAAAGATGGACAACAAATCTTTACAGGACTATCTTTAAGTATGTAATTGTTTTAAGTATTTTCTTATTTGCATCTGCCATATATGGAAATACCAATCTTGTAGAATTATCACTCTTCTTATTATGCGGTATTGCTATTCTTTTTCCTATTACTTTTTTATACTTTTATTATTTTAGTAAAAAGGATTTAAATAGCAAAAAAGGTACTTTAATGATTACAAAAGAAGGAATTATAGATAACGCTGAAAATGGCTTAAAAATAGAGGCAAACTACGATACTTTAGATTTGGTAATTATAACTAAAAATCTAATTGTATTTTCCTTAAAATATCCCCTATTTATCTTTATAAAGAAAGAAAATGAAGAACAAATCATAAAAGAATTAAAAAAATATACAAATGTTCCTATTATTAATTCACAAAAATAAAATTAATGCCCATGGCGACTCACATTTAAAATAATTCCGATACTCGCCATACTAACAAGTAAACTGCTACCGCCATACGATAAAAATGGCAAAGTAACACCTGTAACAGGGATAATCCCCACAACGACCATAAGATTTAAAAGCGCTTGAATAATAATTCCAAAAGCCAGTCCAAAAGAAAAATATTTGCCAAACAAATCGCTTTGTTTAAAAGAAGTACTTAGTGCCCGATAAAAGATAAAAAAGAAAATGCTTGTCACGATTAAAACGCCTAAAAAACCAAATTCTTCACTTATGATAGAAAAGATGAAATCCGTTTGAGGTTCAGGAAGATAAAAATGTTTCTGACGCGATTTCATAAATCCTTGTCCGAGCAACCCACCCGGACCTATTGCATACAAACTTTGAATAATTTGGAATCCACTACCCAAAGGGTCTGTCCACGGATTTAAAAAAGAGACAATCCTCGCCATCCGATAAGGAGCAATAATAATTAATCCAACAATTCCTACAAGACCTACAAGACCTATTTTTACAAAAAAAGAAATTTCAACTCCCGATATAAAAATCATAACCACTAAAGTAAGAACAATAACCATCGCTGTTCCAAAATCCGGTTCCAACATAATGAGGCCAAAAAATACAAAAATAACGCTTAAAATAGGAAGAACTCCTTTTTTTATATCACGCATATTTTTTTGATTATTGGCTAAATATTTGGCAACATAAATAATTAGACCTATCTTAGCAAATTCTGAAGGTTGTATGCCAAATCCGCCTAGTCCAAACCAACTACGACTTCCGTTACGAATAGTCCCAATTCCAGGAATAAGAACCAAAATAAGAAGTCCAAAACAAATAAACAAAATGGTATTTGCTTTTTCGTAATACAGATGATAATCCACTTTTGATAAAAATAGCATAACAAAAATACCTACAATAAAAAATAATCCTTGTGCCTTGATAAATTTGAAAGAATCTGAAAACTTATACTCTGCCCAAATACTACTGGCAGAATAAATCATAACAATTCCAAATAAGGCAATTAAAATAACGGCTAAAAATAATTTATAATCCATTTTATTTTTCATAAAATACCTCATTAAATTTTATGAATAGAAAATAAAAAAAGTAGTAAAATGAACTACTTTTATAAACTTTTATTTCTATACCTTTTTAATATTTCATCCTGAGATAGTGTATCAAATTGATAAAACGCTAACGTTTTTAAAGGAGTATGAATAGTGGTAGTATAAAAAGGCCACTTTTCTTTTCTAATTTGTTCCAAACGAAATGGAATATCTTCTCCCTTTGTTTTATCTAAAATCATGGGCCCCAATAATCTTTCAAAATCGAAAATAGACATAACAAAACCATTTGAAATATCAATAACATAAGATTCGTTATAAGAAACACTATAACTATGAAGCCAATAAGCACCAGAAAAACTATTCGGACAAATCGCCGTAACAGCGTAATCTTCAGGATGTAATTTTGAAAATTCATAAGTAACAAAATGACAGTTATAATCAAAATTTTCGTAAGAACTTGAATCATAACCATTTAATAACTTTTTGCTAGTTTTTGTCTTAGCTTTTCCGACTTGCTTAATAGATTCATATTCCTTTTCATACATAGAACGAATAGGTAAAAAAGAAAAATTTCCTTTACTAGATACTATTGTATACATTCTCGTTTTTTCATCATAAACAATATCTTTAATCCATTTACAACGTTTCCAAAAGGAAAAATTAGGTGTTTCATTAGAAGTTGCTATTGTACTGATACATTGTAAAACCTCCTCTTCTTCGCGATAATGATATTTTTCTAAAATTTCATAAAACTTTCGCGTGCAAGAAGAAGGAACACTAGCATCTGCTAAAAACTTAGTTCTTAAAAGAGCAATAGGTTCCAAAGGTTATGACTCCAAAGCATTTTTTAGTTTTAAAAGCAATTGTCTATTTTTTCTTTGAAGATAAACAAAAAATTCCATAACAGCCGCATCGGCACAATTCCTTCCTTTTTTCATAGAAGCCTCTATTTCTTGACATAATTTTTCACAAGGATACATAAAATCACTCCATTTCTATTAAAAATCTGCATCCATTAAAAATGTAAAAATCGAAATACAACGAACATCATCCAAAGGTAAACCACTTTCATCCATAGTAATGATATATTTTAGAGATGCATCATCTATAGTTTTAAATTTCTCTGCTATTTTAAAAACATCTTCTTTTGAAAGAGATAAGCAACATTCAATATATTTAGTTGTATCTTTTTTGGTTGCAACAAAAGAAATTGTTTCTTTTCCAATTTTACCAGTGGCTACAAAGTAACCTTTACGAACTAATTCGTTATAAATCAAATTTTCAAAACAAACAGAATAATCTAATGTGCGATTTGCTTTTACTTTTCGCAGACCAAAATCTGCAATATAATACTTGCTTAAAGTTTTTAAAGTTTGTTTGTTTTCTATATCATAACGTTCTACTTTATGAAGCAAATAAGAGGAACACAAAGCATTCAAATATTTATAAAGAGTATCGGTAGCCACACTATATCCTTCCATTTTCAAATACTCTAAAATAGCGGTGGCAGAAAAAGAACTCCCTTCTGTTTCAATCATATATTGTAAAATTTTATTTAAAGCCCCCACATCACTTAATTTTAAGGAAGAAACGACTTCATACAATAATGTCGAATCAACTGTATCCAACAAATAATTTTTTTTCTCAAATTCGCCAGAAAATAAAAATCGAGCAGGCATTGTTCCCCATTCAAAGATACTAAAGAGTAAATCTTTATAGTTTTTCTTTGTCGTTTTTTTGATATCTAAGACTTCTAAAAAAGAAAAAGGCTGGATTTCCAAAGAAATCATATTTTTTTCAAAAGGATTAGTTCTATCTGAAAAAAAATCTTTAGAACTTGAAGTAGATACAAAAAGATTAAATTGTTTGTTAAAATGAAGAGTCTTTATCACTTCTTCAAAATGAACAATCTTTTGTATTTCATCCAAAAAGACATAATAAGTATCCCTATCTTGCACAATATTTTTAATATAATTAATTAAATCGAAAGCATTGCTTAAATTTTCATATTCCAAAGAATCAAAATCAAAAAATAAAATATGTTCTTTGTTAATACCATTGTCTAATAATTCTTCTTCAATTTGTCGTATCAAAACTGTTTTGCCACATCTACGTAATCCATACAAAAATTTGATACACGAATTTTGATAATAAACTTCTCTTAAAAGTTTTAAATAATATTCCCGTTTGTACATAAAATTCACCGTGACTTACTATAACAAAATTTCTTTTAATTTTAAAGTTTTTTTGTTATAGCAAAAAAAAATAGTTTTTTACTATTCTTTTTATTGAATACTGCTTTCCAATTCTTGTACTTCTTCCACTGTTAAATGAGTAACCTGCGCAATTTGTTCGATTGAATTAACTTTTAATTTTAATAAACTTATAGCTGTATCCCGATTTGCTTGTTTTATTCCTTCTCGTAATCCCTTCTCTGCCATCTCTTTTTCAATCGCTTTTTGTAGTTTTACTTCATC
>CARMXJ010000009.1:0-11832 GCA_949025205.1 uncultured Bacilli bacterium
TATGTGTGGTATTTATAACTTAAATAATTCTTAAAAGCTTTCCGGACAGGTCTAAAGAGTGAAAATAATTTAGAAACAGAAATCACGAACTAACAATTATTTTAATTCCTCTATTGACAATAGGGACCCACTTATAATTCTTATTTAAAGTACGCTAAAACAAAAAAATATTTTTGCTTTAGCGAATAAGCATTACGAATTATAAGTGCCTATTATCAATAGATTTTCTCAAAATAATGGCAAACATTAACTGTCATTATTTTTATTTTTGGGAAAATATAAGTCGTCACATTTTTTCTAATTCCTTAAAAACATCACATATTTTTGAATGGGCATAAGCGTTGGACACCACAAATCTATTTTACCCTTGTAAAACGGTACTTTCTTGTGGTGTCACTTCTATTTTTGCACTTGCAAAAATGGCGACTACGCCATAAAATTTGACTACGCCCATTCAGAAAGCATTATAATTATTGACTTTTTTCTGGAAAAGTGGCGACTATTACTGACTACATTTGATAGATTATAATTTAAGATGACCATTTTGGAATTTTTATTTTATAGAAATTATTAATATTTTTAAACAAAAAAACAACTCTTTACTAGCAGTTGTTATCATTTTAAATAAAATGCTTTAAATATTTTTTTCTCACGTTATAGGCTTTAAACATTCTTTCATAATTTTTAATATAAGAATCAATATAGCGATTTTTATAATCTTCTAATGTATATTTTTTACTTTTACTTTTTGCTTTTCTTTCAAGGTGTTCTTTTAAATGAGTATCAATGTTCTCAAAAAGTTCCATTGTTATACCTCTACCTCGTTGAGCAAAAACTATATCAGATAATAAATTTAATATCTTTTCACTTTCCTTTAGAGTGTAGTCTTTTACTTCCTTTAACTTAATATGATTTTCTTCCAAAATTGTTTTTAGGGTAGGAACATATTTTGCGTTCTTTATAAAACTAGCAATAATAAGTTTATAACAGCATTCCTTTATATTATTATTCTTTTTTATTCCAAAGCAATTATATGGATCATCACATTTACAGTCAAGCAAATCATTTAATTCTTCTTTATTTCCTCTTATTATCTCTCTTAAACTAAACTGAAAAGTAGCCATATTATAAAAGTATAATTTCATATATCTAACAAATTCATTTATATAAATTAAAAATTGTCTAGGTGTTATTTTTTCATTTTCTAGTTCTACCATAAATGAAAAAGATAATTCATCAATTCTTGAAATTTCATTATTCAATTCTCCATAAGCAACAAGATTATAAACATCTATATCATAATCATATCTTTGATGAAGTAATTTATACCTTAATAATTCTGTTTTTGTGTCCAATGTCATTTATTTTTTCCCCTTTCAACCAAATCTTTCTTACTAATATATTTACCGTAATTTTGAACTTCGCAATAATGTTTGTAAAAACTACAATCTTTACAATTTTTACAATTTAAAGCGTTACATTTACTTTTAGAAATCCAAGCGAAACAATCAGTTTTATCTTTACTACTAGTCACTACTACATTACTGTTTTCCATTTCAATATTCCTTTCCATAAGTCACTATATAATAACTAACAGTTTAATAAAATTTATATATATTTTAGATAAATTCCTCCTTTCTTTAATAAAAGTTTAATTGCCATATCCAAATCTTTTACACTAATAATTACTGGAGTAATTTGTAAAAAAATCATATCATTATAATTGTAAAGTGGGTGATATGATTGAAACTAAATAAAGTATTTGGTAACAATGTGAAATATTTTAGATTCCGTAAAAAATATACACAAGAAAAAGTTGCCGAACTTACTGAAACCAGTGTTACTTATATAAGTCAAATTGAACTAGGTCATCATACTCCTTCTTTTGATAAATTAGAGTTGTTGTCAAAGGCATTAGGTGTTGAAGCATTTGAATTTTTTGTAAAAAGAGATTTTAAAAAGTTGCCTCCAAGAGTAGATATGGCAAATATAGATGAATAACAATCACTATTTGTTATTCATTTTTAATTATAGCATAATTTTTAGAATTTGTTGCATAAATTAACCAAAATGTTTTTGCACCTATATATAATGCGAAAATTATATTGGGTGGTAATGTATGTATTTTAATAATTTGAAAAAATTACGAAATAATAAAGAAATTACGCAAGAAGATCTTGCGAAAATATTAAGAGTAAATCGTTCTACATATAAAAATTGGGAAAACGGAATTGTAATGATACCTATAGAAATTGCAGATGAATTATCTATATTCTATAATGTTCGCTTGTCCTATATCTTAGGATTAGAAAATAAAAAGAAATCAAATGATAAAATTAAAAAGATGGAGTATGACGCTTTATTAAAAAATCTTTCCATATTAAAAAAGAAAAATCACAATAGTTATGAAGAAATTGGGACTTATATTGAATGTGCTAAATCAACTTGTCAAAGGTATTTTAAAGGAACTATAAGAATTCCTATTGATCGTTTAATTTTATTAGCAGAGTTATATGAGATTGATTTAGATAAATTATGTGGTAAGGAATAATAATATTTCAGTGTTAATAATTAAATTAAAATAAGTAAAAATTTTTAATTAATATGTAAACTATAAAATATATTTATGGGAATTGAATAATTTAAATACACTTATGTCTGAGGTTTCGTATAATAATTAGTTGGAATATTTTGGTAATAAAATAAAAATGTGTTATAATAAAAAAGAATTGCAGTATTTACCATTTAGGATAAATACTGCTTTTTTCGAAGTGGGTGGTAAAAATATATGAAATTTTGTGAATTAAAAAAACATATTAATGAAATAGTTGTCCCAAAGGAACTATTATCTAATATTAAAAAGATATTTTCTTCAAAAATTAAAATAAATGGTGATGTGAATCAAATATTAGCAGATTTTTTAGTTAATGGTGGAGGAATTTTGAATGTTTTATCAAAAAAACAGATGAGTTGGATTGATTGGCGACATTTAAAAAAAAGTTGTGAAAGTAGTAGTGGTATGACAATAGAAAATAATGGAATATTAATGGAATTCTTATGTCAATATATATTACCTAATATTTTTAATATTAAAAGTTTGATTTTATATCAAGAACCATCATTTGAATCTCCGGAAAATGGTAATGATTTGCTATTTTTTGATGAATATGGAAATATATTTATATATGAAGTAAAATCCAAAATATCAAATTATTTTGGTCATATAGTGTTAAAAGAAAAAATAAAAAATGCATATACATCTTTATTTTGCAGTAAAGAGATCAAGAATAATAAAAAAATAAGTATAGCTCGAAATGTCACAGACAATTTAGAAATCGACAATAATATGAAAGATAAGTTATTTCGTTTATTAGAGGCAATAGAAGATGTTAAAGGAAATATCGTTGATTTATGCAGTAATGAAGATATATTTTTAAACATTTGTATAGTTAGTAATGGATTTGAATATACAGAAGAAGAACTAAAAAACGATTTAGTTCATGCAGTACAAAGTTCAGTCTATTGTAAAAAAAATTGTAAATACATTGATAAAATTAATGGGATATGTAAAATTAATCGTTTAGGTAAATCTGTAATATTAAATATTATAAGCGTAGAATTTAATACTGAATTAAACATCAACAGTTTAAATAGTAATATTATAAAAATAATTGATGATAAGGGATTAGATGTTAGATGTTAAAACAATATATGGGAATTAAACACATTGAAAATATGTTTAATTTAATAAAGAATTATAATATAAATAAAAGCTTAAATGATACCACTGTTAATGAAACTGTCAATTTATATTTAAATAGAACAATGCTTTTTATTAGTGTGTATGGTTTCTCTAATATACGCGATAAAATTATTTATTGTGTTAATTTTATCGTTGATAATTGTTTAAACAAAATCGATAATGTTGTTAAAAATCAACTATATGAGTTAATAATAACAATTAATGCATATCCATTAGTTTCTAGAATATTACCATTTATGTCTGTAACCGAAGATTATGTCAATTATTTAAAATTGAATTTAAGAAAGTATGGTTCTTATTATTATACTGATAAACAAATTGAATTATATAGCAATATTTTTTCACGGGAACAAGATATAGTATTTTCAGCTCCTACTTCTTATGGAAAAACACACCTTAGCGTGATGACAATTTTAGATATGATGAAAGAATCAATTATTAGAAATGCTTTAATAATAGTACCTACAAAATCCCTAATAAATGATTATAGGAAAACAATAAAAAAACTAAATAATAAAATAGTAATTAATACGTTAGAAAGTCCATATGTACATCCGAATTATAATGAGAATAATATATTTATCTATACGCAAGAAAGAACTTTAGTAGCAATAGATTACGCCAATTTAGATAAGTTTGTAGATATTGTATTAATTGATGAGGCACAGTCTTTAGCAGATATTTTAAATGACAGAACATTATTACTTATAAAAGCATTAAATTATTTTAAAAATACTTCTAAAGTATATCTATCACCGTTCATACAAAATATGTATGATAATGTTATATCTAAATTAATTAATTCTTCGAAAACGCATTTTTCCGTTGAACTTAATTCGAATGACAGCGTTGTATCCAATAATAAATATATTATTGATATAACTATACCAAATAAAATAATTTGGTATAATGCAACTTTTGCCGCTAATGAAAATCAATTAATTAAGATAAGAGAATTTAATACTAATAAATTAGCACTTTTTGATGATGATGCTTATTCTTTTGCTATTGATATAATTCTTGATTCATATGATAATTTTATTAACAAAAATGATAAATCAATTATATATATTGCTAGTAAAGTTGAAAGCATGAAAGTAGCTTTAAAAATATATAATAGATTACAGGATAAAATTATAAAACCATCACCAAGAGTAAATGCTTTAATAAAACATATTGAAACAAATATTCACGATAAGTTTTTAATGTTAAATTTTATTAAGCGTGGAATAGCATACCATAATTCATGTTTAGATTCATATACAAAAAGACAATTAGAATATATTATGGGTTCTGAAGATAACTATATTGATAAATTAGTATGTACCAATACGATAGAAAGTGGCGTTAACTTAAGTGCAAAAAATATTTTTGTTTTAATTAAAAGCAAATTACAAGGTAAGCAGCCAGAAATTAAATACGCAAATTTGCTCGGAAGGGCAGCACGATTAAGTAATAATACTCAAGGGAATTTATTTTATATAAAGATGAGTACCAAATATACTAAATATGAACAAGAATTTTATAGAAGTAATGATATAAAAAAAATAATGCCAACTAAAGTTACTTTAGATGATATAAAAAAAGATACAAATGTAACTTATCGTTCTTTTTTAGAAGATATCGATTTGAATAATAAACAAAAAGAAGAATTTTTATCTAAAAATAATTTCATAGTAGAATCTAATAATATTTCTAATGGTGAGATCATATTGAAATCTCGAAGTTCCAATGGATTGGATTATTATATAGATACAAATACTATCTTAAGAAGTGAAAGTATGATATCTTCATTATCATCGGAAGAGATTAATAAATATTTGAATTGTCTTGGAAATTATGAGAATACCAAAGAATTTATAAAATTTTTGAGTGAATGCTATGATTGGGAATATTCGTGTAATAATAATATTAAAAATAGAATGAAAGATGTTAATCTAATATCTACAATTATAACTTTTTTAGTTCAGGGAAGAAGTATTAAGGATATAGTTAATAACAGAATAGAAAAACGGAAAAGGGCGAATATAATTTATATGTTAATACTGATAAAAATTATGTAAAAAAATTGAATTTAGATGAAATAAATGAAGATAGTGCGTATGTCCTTTTTGATAAAAATAATTTAGAACATTTTAATACAATAATAATTAATAGTTTAGATCAAACACAAAACTTAATTGAATTTCATGTAAAAAAATATATACAAGATTTTTATTATAGAGTTAGGAAAATTCATGGGAGTATTTATGAAAATAATGATTTTGGAAACTTTCTTGAATTTTCTGCAATAGATGATAAAAAAATTATTCTTATAGAGAATGGAATAATAGATAATTTTGCTTTAACAGAATTTTCTAAAAATGAATATTCCAAATTTTATGATGGTGGAAAAGTCAATCTTAATGAATTACTTTCTTATGTAGAGAAGAAGTTTTCAAATGAGTCTCCATATTATTATGCGGTGAGCGATATTATTTAAATTTTGTATAATGCATAAATACTAGTTGAAAATAATAAGTTTTATAGTATAATGTTTATAGAAAGTTGTTTTGGCCTTTAATATTTCTTAAATGTTTGCTAAAAGTTGTAAACGTGGTTGCTACTCGCACCAGATTGATAGGAAACTCGAACTTTTAATTTTTCTGAGAGTTCGAGTTTTAATATACATAAATTTATGATAAAATATTTGCAGAGATTAAATTGATAATGTCAATTTAATAAAACAACAACACACATGCATATTGCCTTAAACAATATGCATGTAGAAATCAAAATAAAATAAGGAAAGGTAATACTATTATAAATAATAGTAAATATTGTGAAATATGAAAACTGTAATATTAACTGGAGCAAGCGATGGATTAGGAAAATCTTTTGCTCAATTATGTATTAAGAACAAAGTTAATGTTGTTGCACTTTGTAGATCAAAACCTGATTATGCTTGTGATTTTATAGAAACAGATTTAAGAAATGAAAATTCCATTAGAAATGCTTGTGATATAATAAAAGAAGAATATTCTTCTTTTGATGCAATTGTAAATTGCGCAGGAACAATGAGTTTACAAAGTTTGGATACTTTATCTTTTCAAGAAATGGAAGATGTTTATAAAGTAAATAGTATCTCTCCTATTTTTATAATATCTTTGCTTTTACCTTTAATTAAAGAGAATAAAGCAGATATAATGAATGTAACTTCAATAATGGGAACTATGTATGACATTGAACAAGATAGTGTTACATATACTTCTTCTAAATGAGCTTTAAGAGGTGCAAGCATTAATATTCAGGCAGAACTTAAAGATTTACCATGCCGAGTAATAACATTTAATCCTGGAGGTATGAAAACAAATATTTTTACAAAATACAATGAAGAATTAAAAGATTTAGCTAAAGATTGGATGAATACAGATGAAATAGCTGATGTTATGTTATATATCCTTAAATTACCAAAACAAATTGAGATTAGTGAAATAACAATAAGTAGAAAAAATAATTATAATTAAACTATGTAGGATTATTGTACTTCTTCACTTAGGACACCATTGATGAATTTGTTACAGTTCAGATGGGAGAACGCCTTTAAAATAAAGGATTCCGATAATTTAAAAATCATTGTTAAAAAAACAGATCTATGAAAAGACTAGTATTTTAGGATATTTTCAGCATTTTAACAAAATTTAAAAGTTTTATTTAGAATTTCAAAAATGCCCGTTTTACTTGATTTCTTCTCTATCTGAACTGTAACTGAATTTTTTCAAACTATTCGAACTTTGATATAGAGGACTTGCCAAAAAGCTGTTTTTTATGGTATTATGAATATGTCAAGGGAACTTGCATAAAATAAAAAAAGAGGAACATTCAATTCTGCAAGTGAATGTCACCTCTATTAAAAGATTCTGACACTCTATCGATGCTGAAGAGTGTCTATTTTTTTATAACTAATACCAGTAAGGTAAGAAGTGATAAAATGATACAGATGTACCTGCAAAGTTTAATTACATAAATTCGTTTTTTCATCAATATCTACCTCCTTCCTTTTTCAAGATTGGAGGATGACACTCACATCAAATGTTCCTAATCAAATTATACTTTATAAAAACACGTAAAACAAGCAAACAAATTGAATTTATATAAATAATTTTATAAATGTGAAATCCACTCAGGATAATTTTGTTAGTATGCTAAAATTCCTGGAGGGTTTAAATATGAGGAGGTATATTATATGAAATATATAGGATCTAATAATATAGAAACAAATAGGTTAATATTAAGAAAATTAACTGTCCAGGATGCATATAAAGCTTTTGAAAATTGGTGCAATAGAGATAATGTAGATAAATATGTTCTATGGAAAAAACATGAAAATGCAGACGTAACACTAAGACAATATGAAAATTGGGTTTTAGAATATGAAAATCCCAAAACATTTAGATGGATTGTTGAATTAAAAGAAAATAAGGATGTAATTGGAACTATTGACGTATCAAAAAGATTTTTAAAATATGGAACTTGTGAAATTGGATATTGTTATGGAGATAAATTTTGGAATAAAGGATATGCTACTGAGTCTTTAAAGGCAGTTATAAAATATTTATTTGAAGAGGCAGATGCAGATTTGATATGTGCGGAATATATGAGTAATAATCCGGCAAGCGGTAAGGTTATGAAAAAATCAGGGATGAAATATGAAAGTATATTAAGAAGTAGAGTTATTGATAAAGATAATGAAAGAAATGATTTGATAAATTATTCAATAACTAAAGAAGAATATTTCAATAGTAAAAGTTGTAAATAACTACGCCAATGGCACCAGATTGATAGGAAATTTGAACTTTTAAAAATATAAGGACAGAGTCTAAATTTATCGGAATTTAAAAATAAGAATGAGCAGCTTCCATAGAAGATTTACATAAAGAATGTTTCATGAAGAATACCTTTCCAACGTCTTAATATATAGTTTTTGTATTCAATAATTTTTTGACGCCTGAATTCTTTTCATATTTATAAGCCTTATAAATAAATGGCAAGTTAGACCAAATGATGTTTTGTTTTAAGAAAGATAGCTATTTGCATGGCAATTATGTTATAATTTTTTTAGAAAAGATTGCATGTTTTTTTGTAAATATGTTATTATATATATAATTTAATTTTTACAGGTGGTATAGGTATGAAAAAGAAAGTATTATTCTTAACGATTATTGTTTTTGTTACCTTGATTAGTTCCTTCTTTGTAAGTGGAACTTATGCAAAATATATTTCTTCTAAAGAGAAATCAGATGATGCACGAGTAGCAAAATGGGGATTAAATGTAGAAACAACTGTCGATTTATTTAAGGATTCGTATTTTGATGATAAAACAATTGTAAAGTCTGCAAATGGGGATAAAGTAGTTGCTCCTGGTACATCTGGAGAATATACCTTTACTATTTCGGGAGCCCCTGAGACAAATTATAAGTTAAATTTACAAGTATTAGAATATGAAGATACGGTGGGTAGTATAAAATATACTTTGGATGGTGTACCTGTTCCTAGCTTATCTAGACTAGTTTTTATGTTAGAACATCTTTATAATTCAGGAGAAGTCTTTCCAGCTAACCAACCTGCAGATTATGATATAGAAAATGGAAAACAAAAATCGCATACTATCGGTTGGTATTGGGAATTTGAAAAAGGAAATGATAAAGCAACAATTGATGCTAATAATGAAAGTGATACCAAAAAAGGAAATGCTGCAATCATTGATAAAAAAGATAAGAATTATGACAAACAAGCAAAAGTACGTTTAAGAATTAAAATTACAGCGATGCAAACAAATGAAGAAGTTAATACTACAAATTAAAATTTTCTTAATGGGAGAATATAAATGGATTGGTTAGAAATTAAAGAATTTATAAAAGATACTGCAAAAATTGTTTTATTTGTTATTATCATATTGTTTGTTATACAATATGTTTTTTCTATTACAAAAGTCGTTGGTAGCTCTATGCATCCAACGTTAAAAGATGAAGAAATACTTATTTTAAATAAATTAAAGTATCGCATTAGCAACGTAAAAAGGGGAGATATTATTTCTTTAAAATATGCTGATACTAAGTATTTAATTAAGAGAGTAATTGGTATGCCAAATGATACGATTTCTATTAAAGACAACGTATTATATATAAATGGTGAAAAATACGAAGAAGCTTATATTTCTAAGGAATTGAAGTATTCAGACTTTGATTTGAGTAGTTTAGGATATACAAAGATTCCGGAAAATATGTATTTTGTGTTAGGAGACAACAGAGAAAATTCTTTGGATAGCCGCGAGATAGGCTTAATAAAAAAAGAAGAGATTATTGGGAAAGTTTCTTTACGCTTTTGGCCTTTAAATCGATTTTCTTTTATTTAAAGTTTTGCAAATTTTGTAAGACTTTTTTTAATGAAAAAAATTAACATTTTCTTTACATTAAAAAAACGTTTTAAATAAAAAAATGGAAAAAGTTTATGTTATTTCTTGTGTTTTCTATGTCAAGTATTTATTGAAACATTTTCACATGTTTTTATTGCACTTTTCTTCTTTTAAACGTATAATGATTATAATAGATAGGGTGTAGAAATATGAATAAGAGAAATATAGCAATTATAGCTATTGTATTGCTTTTAATTTTTGGAACAGGTACTTTTGTATTTGCAAATTCGAGTGAAAATTTAGAAAATATTCCAACAACAAGTGGAACCGATCAATCTGTTAAGCAAATTGATTCTTCTAAGAAAAAGCAAGAGATTGATAAGAGCTCTTCTGTTTCTTCTGAAGATCAATCTTTATCGACTCCAATGGAAGTGATAGAAAAGGAAGAAGAACCAAAAAAGACTGTTAATAGTTCTACTGTAAATAATAAAGATTATGGAAGTGGGACAAAAGTTCCTTCTGTAAATCCTCCAACAACTGAAGACAACAAGCAAGAAGAAGTAGGTGGAAATGGTGACGATGTTCTTCCTGAAGTACCAGAAAATCCAGGGGATAATAACACAGGTGATAATGAAGAAAATAAAGAACCAGAAAATGACGATTTTTATGCTATAGCCTTAGAAGCATTGACCAAAGCAGAGCAAACTTTAGATCAAAATGATATTTATAAAGCTGGTTCTTTGATTCAAAACGTTTTAGATACTGATAAAAAGTCTGAATTACAAAATCGTTTGGATGTTGTGCAAAATATTGTCGATGCTACTTTATTGGTAAAACAATTAGAGCAAAAGGTAAATGATGCTAAAAATTTAACAGATGTTCAAGAGGCAAGAGTTTTTAGAACAATGGAAGAGATTGTCAAGAAAGTAAATGCTTTGCCAGAAAGTAATAAGCAAAATCTTTTAAAGATACTTACAATACTATCTAAAGTATTGGATGATACAAGTATTCCTACTGTAGATGATCTTCCAGATGAAATCGTAGTAAATCGTATAGAAGCTACTAAAGAAAATGAAAAGAAGCTCTTCATCTCTTTTGGAGAAAATAGGACCATTATTTCAGATGAAAACCCTTTAACTATTTTACTAGATGGTAAAGCGATAAAAATAGAAGAACTAAATAATAATATACCAGATGGAATACATACTCTAATCATTAGAGATAGTGCTTATAATGAAATGGAAATTACTTTTACAATGGATACAAAAAAACCAATTATTACGGGAATAGAAAATAATAAAACGTATAAAATAGGGGATGAAGTAAAAGTAGTTGTTGAAGATGAAAATGTAGGAACTATTCATCTGGAAAAAGATGGAATAGTTGTTTCTGACTATAATGCTAATGATTTAATTACAAAAGATGGAAAGTATACAGTTTATGCTATAGATAAAGCTGGAAATGTTTCTGCTACTTTTGCTTTTACTGTAGATATGACATTACCAACGGCAAATATTTCTTATAATATACCAGATGCAACTAACCAAGACGTAATTGCAACATTAGTCGATAAAAGTGAAGAAATTAAAGTTATTAACAACGAAGGCAAAGATACTTATGCATTCACCGAAAACGGAGAGTTTGCTTTTGAAATCGAAGACTTAGCTGGAAATAG
>CARMXJ010000009.1:11932-38816 GCA_949025205.1 uncultured Bacilli bacterium
ACAAAACTAACAAATGGGGATGTAGTAGCAACGTTGGTCGATAAAAGTGAAGAAATTAAAGTTATTAACAATGAAGGCAAAGATACTTATACATTCACCGAAAACGGAGAGTTTGCTTTTGAAATCGAAGACTTAGCTGGAAATAGAACAAAGATAACTGCAAAAGTGGATTGGATTGATAAAACTGCTCCAACTGCAACTATTTCTTATAGCACTACAAAACTAACAAATGGGGATGTAGTGGCAACAGTGGTAGATGCAAGTAAAGAAATAAAAATAATAAATAATAGTGGAAGTAATACTTATACATTTACTGAAAATGGAAAATTTATATTTGAAATCGAAGATTTGGCTGGAAATAAAGGAACAGTAACTGCAAACGTTAGTTGGATCGATAAAATAGCTCCAACAGCAACTATTTCTTATAGCACCACAAAACTAACAAATGGGGATGTAGTAGCAACGTTGGTCGATAAAAGTGAAGAAATCAAAGTTATAAACAACGAGGGCAAAGATACTTATATATTCACTGAGAGTGGAGAGTTCATATTTGAAATAGAGGATCTAGCTGGAAATAGAGCAAAGGTAACTGCAAATGTGGATTGGATCGACAAAACAGCTCCAGTAGCATTCATTTTGTATAGTACAACAGAATTAACAAATAAAGATGTAGTGGTATCTCTAATAAATGCAAGTGAAGAAATTAAAGTTATTAACAATGAAGGCAAAGACACTTATACATTCACAGAAAATGGAGAGTTCACATTTGAAATTGAAGATTTAGCTGGAAATAAAGAAACAGTAACTGCAAACGTTAGTTGGATCGATAAGAAAGCACCTATTTACACTGGGTTAGGGATTCTTAACTTTAGTCATTTAAATACTACTGAAAGCTTAGAAGAAGCTAAAGATGGTGATGAAGTATTGGTATTTGTTACTTTTGCTGAAAAGCTAGCAGTTCTACCAACAATTACTATAAACAATGTAGAAATAAAAGCGGAACTAGATACAAATTATTCTACTGAAAAGTTATTTGTTTATACTGCAAAATACACAATTGATGAAAATAATATAGGGGCTGGGGAAATTCAATTTAGAGTAAGTGACTATGCTGATAATGCAGGAAATATTGGAAGTACATTAATAAATACAGATATTAAAACCAATGATTATGCTAAAGTCGTTGTGGAAATGGAAAAAGGTTTTGAATTTATTGATGAGGGATCCTTTTCAAACGGAGTGATTGTTATTAAAAATCCTGATTATTCATATCTTGAAATTATTGATTGGGGTTCTTCTAATCCTACTAAACCTATTGTGTGTCGTTCTACTACTTGCAAATTAACAAGAAATGGTCTTTATACTTTTACTCTTTATGATAAAAATAAAAAGCCACTTGGAGACCCAGTTACTATGGTGTATGATAGCATTAGCCCAGTCATAACAGCCACTGGTTTAAATGGTACAAAAAAAGAAAAAGTAGTTTCTGGTGTAGAATATACAAGTGTTACCATGACAATTGAAGATGATCTAGCTTCTATAAAGAAAGTATTTAATAATCGTACAGAAGAGATACAAAATACTTGCAAATATGATGAAAATAGAAGATGTGTATTAACCTTCACACAAGGTGGAGACTATAAAATCATTGCTGCTGATAAAGCAGGAAATACAACTACTATAGAATTTAGTATAAAACAAAACCAAAAACAAACTTTAGCATCTGCTGTTCTTTCTATATTCTAGGTTATAGCAGTACAAAGAGGTGTAATTATGGCTTATATGAAATTTAAAGAATTAACAAAGTATTTTGATTTTAAAGAAGAAATACTAGAAATTGATTCTTTGCCTGAATATACGAAAGAGTATGTATACGATTCAGAAAAAATTATGATTGCTTATAAAAATAGTAAGGACTATGTGTTATTTACAGATAAAAAAATGCTTCTTTTTGATAGAGATCCTTTAGCTGTCTATTACAAAAAGGTACATGTAGTTCCTTATAACTCTATTTCTACTAGTGCAATAAATTATTTGCCTGGAAAAGTAGAATTGTTATTTAGTTTAAATAGTAGTTATCAATTGCATATTAATTTTATTTCGATGAATCATGAAAAAAAAGAACATTTAAAACAAATATTTAAATTAATGATGAAACCCGTTGTATAATATTTATAATAAAGAATCTGATTTTCTAATGAATTTCAGATTTTTTAAATGGTTAAAATACAAGTGGATAGATAATCATAAAATAGTGATCTGTATAATTAAGCGTATTTTAAGCATGCTATTATTGGTGATGCTTTTTGAGCTTATGGGAAGAATATACAAATAATGTAACCTTTGCCAAATTAGAAAATAATTTAGAAGTGGATACTTTAATTATAGGAGGAGGAATCGCGGGTGTTACAACTCTTTATTATCTAAAGGAGCATCCTTCTGTATGCCTTGTAGATGCAAATCGTTTAGGTAGTGGTGTAACGGCCAGAATGACTGGAAAACTAACATATTTGCAGGGAACCATTTATACCGATTTACTAGATAATTTAAATGAAGAGATAGCAAAGAGTTATTTAGAATCTCAACAAGAGGCGATATATTTAGCAAAAGAAATTATCGAAAAAGAAAATATCGATTGTAACTTAGAAAAGGTTATTTCTCATACTTTTACGAACAAAGAAAGTGAAGTTATCAAAATTAAAAGAGAACAAGAGTTTTTAGAAAGACAAAAAATAAAAGTAGTGGAAAATGATTTGCCATTTAAAAATTACAAGTACGCCATTGGAGTTATGGATACTTATGTATTTAATCCCGTAAAATATATAAACGGCTTAAAGGAAATATTAAAAGACAAATCTATTTATGAAAATACAAAAATTACAAAAATAGAGTATTTGAATGGAAAGTATTTATGTAAGACAGAGAATGGCATTATTACTTCTAAAAAGGTAATTGTTGCTTGTCATTATCCTTTTTTTAATTTTCCTTTTTGGTTGCCTTTAAAATCTCATATTGAAAAATCTTATATTGTGGCATGTAAGACAGAAAAAAATGAAAAGTATTCTTGTATTACGGTTTCTAATCCAGCTCTTTCCATTCGATTTTATGAAGATGCAAATTGTATTTATAAGATATACTTAGCAAGTTCTCATAATACGGCATTTAAACAAAATGATGAAAAAAATTTTAAAAAGGTTAAGGAAATTTTTCAAATAGAAGAAGAAATTGTGCAAGAGTGGAGTAACGTAGATATTATAACAGATGATAAACTCGCCTTTATTGGGGCATTAAAAAAGAATTTTTATATAGCCACGGGATTTAATACTTGGGGAATTTCTAATGGCATTTTAGCTGGTAAAATCCTTTCTGATTTAGTAAAGGGCAAAGAAAATAAATACGAAGAGTTATTTTCTTTACATCGTAAGAATTTATACAAAGTAAAAAGTTTTTTTGGAAATGTTTCTACTAGTTTGATTGCGATGATAGGAAGTAAGTTTAAACATAAGAAATGGTATTCTAAGCGTTTGCGTTTTTCAAGTGCAAATGGAAAGTCGATTGCTATTTATACAGATAAGGAAAAGAAAGAACATACTGTCTATACTACTTGCCCTCATTTTGGTTGTAGTCTTATTTTTAATGAAAAAGAGCTTACATGGGACTGTCCTTGTCATAGTTCTAAGTTTGATTTGGATGGGAAATGCATTAAAGGACCTAGTTTGTATGATATTTCCTATAAATCTAAATAATTGAAGAAAAAATTTACACCATCCGAAAGTTTATATACTATATTATGGAAGTAATGGTATAATGCTTAATAGGTGATACTCTATGGTAACTTATGAAGAAATCTATAAAGATTTAGAACAATTTGCAAAATACATTTTAGATAGTCTAAAAAATAAATACCAAAATTATTTTTCTTCTAAAAATGGTGAAAAATTGAAAGAGTTGGAACAAGGAGAGAATTTGCATTCTTTCTTTTTGGATGATCTTCTAAAACTTTCTTTTGATGATGAAGAATTAGTAAAAGAAAATGTAAAACAAATTAAGAGTAAAATTTTAAGAAGAATATTAGAAAACTTTGTTCTTTTAAATAGTGTGGGCGATTTACTTTCTATTGAGAAAGATTATGCAGATCGTTTAAGAAATGGATTTGTTCTTTTCTTTGTCAGGGAGTTATCTATTAGCTGTCATTTAGAAGAAGCTGATGCTCTAAATTCTGATTTAGATTTTGTTATGTATTTACAAAAACAGTATGACTCTTGTTTTGAAAATTTTAAACATTTGATTTTTTCA
This sequence comes from uncultured Bacilli bacterium, assembly GCA_949025205.1. Lineage (GTDB taxonomy): Bacteria > Bacillota_I > Bacilli_A > RF39 > UBA660 > MGBC108787. The sequence goes on from CARMXJ010000009.1 coordinate 16,229, forward strand.
TGTGATTATATGCAATTTAGTGGAGAGTTTTATGAATTAACAGGGGAAGATTTGTTAGATGCTTTTATGGATTATTTTAATGTAAGTGAAGAAGATGATAAAGAATTGGAATACAACAGATAATCTAATGAAAATTTTTTATTTTTCTTTGTAAATTTTGATAACCATCTTGTGTAAAAGTGATTTGGTTATCTAGGAGAACTTGTAATAGCTCTTCTTTTTTATTTTCTCTAACGTTTAAGAAGTTTTGAAAAGCAGTGGAAGGATTTTCGTTATATTTTTTGGCTAAGTCTAATTGTATTAAGAAAGAAATAATATATTTTGCTTCTGATTTAGCATCTATGTCTAAATAGATATCAGTAGGATTTATAAAGTCACTTAAACCTTGTTCTAAACTTTTTTGAAAGATTGCTTCTAATGTTATTTGTTTAGAATTTTTGTAACAAAGTACTTTTAAATAGTTTAAATAGAAAAGTTCAAAGCTTTCTACAATGGTAGAGATATGAAAATATTCTAATGCTTTTTTTTCTTGCATAGAAATCATATTGTTTTCTTTTAAAAATTCTAAAGATAAAAAATCAAAATAACTTCCCTCTAATTCCAATGCATAATAATGGTTTGTATTTATAGAAAGGTTGTTTTCAAAAGCATAAAAAATTCCATGAGCAATTTCATGATTTAAAGTAAGAAAGTCCTTAATTGTTTTTTCTCTTGCAACTTTAAAAAATGGAGTGTAGTAGGGATAATAAAAAAAATAAGTTTCTCCAAGTAGAGTGTCTGCTGTATTTAAATTTGTAAATTGAATAAGATGGTTATTTGGATTTGTGAAGGCGAGAAAAAGTTGTAGAAAAGACTTTGGAAGCCATTGATAAAAGTCATGAGATAATTCTATTAATTCTTGATTTGTTATATTTCTTTTCGGAAGATTTATATTGTTTTCTGAAAAATTTTTTATAATGGGTAGTGCTTTTAAAATAGTTTGTCTAATCTTCGGAGGAATTTCTAGATAATTTTGTAGGGCATTTTGGCTTAGCATTTTTTCTTTGTCTACGTATTTGGTATTTTTTAAATTTGGTAGAGAAAAAGTAGGATTTAAAGTGTTTTCCATTTGTTTTAATTTTTCAATTTGTTCTTTTATTCCCTTTTTTTCTTCTTTGGTTAATCCATTTGTTTTTCTTAATAGTTCTATATGTTTTTGTTTTAAAGTATTTATTTTTTTTAAGTCCCAATTGTATTTCATATTTTCTTTCCTTTTCTAATAGAAGTTATTTTAATATTCTTGCTTTTAAAATGCAATGTTTTCTAGTATAATTTTTTTAGTGGTGATGTATAATGCAAATAAGTACAAATTGGAAAGATTATGAATGCTTGGATGCAGGAGAAGGAGAAAAATTAGAACGATTTGGTTCCTTTTTCTTTAGAAGACCTGATCCGCAGGCGATATGGAAAGTAACAGATTATGCGCTTTGGAAAAAGGTAGATGGCTTTTATCACAGAAGTAGTGAAGGCGGAGGATATTGGGAATTTAAGACAAAACTTCCAGAGTATTGGACTCTATCTTATAAACATCTTACATTTAAAGTAAGCCCTACTAATTTTAAACATACAGGTATTTTTCCAGAACAAGCTGTGAATTGGGATTTTATGATGGATAAAATTCGAAATGCCAATCGAGAGATTAAAGTTTTGAATTTATTCGCTTATACGGGATGTGCTACAATGGCGGTTTCTTCAGCAGGAGCTAAAGTCGTACAAGTGGATGCATCCAAAGGAATGAGCGAATGGGCGAAAGAAAATATGCGTTTGTCACATTTAGAAAATAATGAAATTCATTTTATCGTCGATGATTGTGTGAAGTTTGTCGAACGTGAAATAAGGCGCGGTAATAAATACGATGCCATTGTGATGGATCCACCAAGTTATGGAAGAGGCCCTAATAAAGAAGTTTGGAAGTTTGAAAAAAATATTTATTATTTGATTGATTTGTGTATGCAAATTTTATCGGATAAACCATTATTCTTTTTAATTAATTCTTATACAACAGGAATTTCAAGTACTGTTCTGTTAAATATTTTAAAAACAACGATGTTAAAAAAATATCCGAGTGGTAGTGTTTCCGCTGGAGAAGTAGGACTTCCCATTACAAAAGATAATTTAGTTCTTCCTTGCGGTATTTATGGGCGTTGGGAAGAATGATTTCTATTTTGTATGAAGACAACCACTTATTAGTGGTAGAAAAGCCAATAAATGTTTTAGTACAAGCAGATAATACTGGAGACAAAGATTTACTTTCCATGTTAAAAGAATATCTAAAAGAAAAGTATCAAAAACCTGGAAATGTTTATTTAGGACTAGTGCACCGCTTAGACCGTGTTGTTGGGGGAGTGATGGTGTTTGCAAAAACTTCAAAAGCAGCGGCAAGACTTACGAAACAAGTGCAAAATCATGAACTGAAAAAAGTTTATTATGCAGTTGTATGTGGAACGTTAGAAGGAAGAGGAAAACTTGAAAATTATTTGTTAAAGGATGAAAAAAGCAACACATCTTTTGTAGATAATAGAGGAAAACTTTCTATTTTAAATTACGAAGCGATTGCTACAAAAGAAAATTTTACTTTAGTAAAAATTGATTTAAAAACAGGTAGACACCATCAAATACGTGTTCAATTTAGTCATTTAGGTTATCCTTTGTATGGAGATGCTAGGTATAATAAAGGTTATAAAAAAGGAGAACAAATTGCTTTGTTTGCGAAAGAGCTTTCTTTTTATCATCCAGTTACGAAAGAATATTTAACATTTTCTCTTGATTTACCAGAGCGTTATCCTTATACATTATTTCGATAAGTAAAAAATAGAAGAAGTCAAGTAAAGAAATACTTCTTTTTTCTTTTTTTTCTTCATATACTTTTTTAGGTGATAAAATGCGATATTTTGTAGATATGCCTTATCCAGAAATCAAGGTGGAAAAAAAAGATGTAGAGCTGGCTAAAGAAATTTTGAATTTATATGCGGGAGAGGTTAGTGAAGATACGGCGATTCATAATTATACGTTTCAAATGCTCATGATGCAGGAGGATAAAGAAAAGAAAGAGATTTTAAAAGGAATCGCTATTACCGAAATGCATCATTTAGAAATACTTGGTACTCTTGTAGGGAAGCTTGGATTAACTCCTTTTTTTGTCGGGGTAAATAACGGCTCTACAAAATGGTTTAGCGGAGAATATGTAACCTATGAAAAAGAATGGAAAAAAATTCTTCTTTCTGATATTGGGTTAGAAGAACTTGCTATAAGAAATTATGAAAGAGTCATTGAAAAAACAAGTGATGAATGTGTAAAACATATTTTAAGACGTATTATTTTAGATGAGAGATTACATATCGAAATATTTTCAAAACTTTATGGGCAAGCAAAATCGTAATATGTTACAATGTTTTTGTGATGTATAGTGAGTAAATTATCAAATGAACTATTAATGCTACAATATTTAAGCACCGGCAGGAAATATTCTTTACAAGAACTGGCTGAAAAGTTAGAAGTTACGAAACGAATGGTAAGAACTTATAAGGAAGATATTGAAAAGGCAGGTATTTTTATCGATACCATATGTGGTCCTTATGGTGGATATATCTTGCGTAATCCTGCCTTTTTGCCAAGTCCTGTTTTTACTTCTTTTGATTGTGAATTGTTAGAAAAACTAAATGTTTCGAATACAAAAGAACTTACAGATTTGATTGTCAAAATGAAATATTTTGTTTCTCTATCAAATGAAGAGTTGCATACAAATACTTCTGTTTATAAAATAGTAAGTCGAGCGATAAAGGAAAAAAGGAAAGTAAAAATTCTTTATTTTACGGAAGGAAAAGGAGAGCTGGAACGTATCATTCATCCTTACCATATTCTTTATTATGGAAATGGTTTTGGATGTGCTGCTTTTTGTGAATTAAAAAAAGATTTACGGCATTTTGCTTTTTCACGGATTAAAAATATTGTATTGCTTGACAGTTTTTATTAAAGAGCGTAAATATTTCCCCTTCAAGTGTTATTTTTTACTTGAGGTGTTTTTTAATGGGAAAATTAACAGATTATAATTATCAAAAATTAGAAGAAAGAATAAGGTATAGTTTAGATAATACATCTTCTTCCTTTTATGAAGAATTAAAAAAGATAAAAGGAAATACCCTTATTACAGGAGTGGGAGGAAGTATGGTTGTCTCTCTATTTCTTTCGAAAGTTTTGGAGAGTAAAAATCATATTTTATGTGCTGTAGAGGAAATCAGTTCTATTTATTCTAAGAATTTAGAAGGATTTCAAAATTTAGTCGTTGTAAGTAGTAGTGGAAAAAACAATGGAGTAAAACAAATTTTAGATTATGGAAATACTAAGAAATATTTAGTAACGGCTAGTACAAAAAATAAACCAAATGTAGAGTATTTAACGTATGCTACTTTAGATAAAGAAGATAGTTTTATTTCGCTTGCTGCTACTTTGGTTCCCATTTCTATTTTAGTCCATTACTACAACGATGAAAAGTTTTGTTATGAAAATAAGAAAATGGATTTCTTTTCAAATTTAGATTTACATTTGGATTTTGAAGTTTTTTACGATTATAAAAGTATGGTAACGGCGCACTTTTTAGAATCAACTTTTGTAGAAGCAGGTTTAGCAAGTATAATCTTACACGATAAATATTCGTATTGCCATGGAAGAAGTACTTTAGGAAGTAAAAGAAAAAGCAACTTACTTTATTTGCTCAGTGATACAAAAGACTTAGATAATCTCCTTCTTGCTAATTTACATTTAGTGTATGACCATATTTTAATTTTACAGAGTGACTTTACAGATAGTATACTTGCAGATTATGATTTGTTATGTCAAGCTTTTTCTTTTGTTTATGAACTATCCCAAAAATTAAAACGGGATTTATCCAAAGTGAAGTACGCCAAGATTGTTCCTAAGATTTATCATTTTAAGGGGAGTATGTAAGATGCAATTTATTGGAATGGGTGCACTTGTTGCAGACTACTATTATGAAAAAGATAATTTTTTAGGTAGAATGAATGGCAAGTCTTTTCAAAATATTTGTGTAAATTTAAAACATTTAGGACAGAATGTTATGATTTACGGGACGGTTGGAAATGATGATGTAGGAGCTTTTTTGCTTTCTAATTTAGAAAAATTAAAGATAAACGTTTGGATAAAAGAAATAAATAAATTATCCCATCGTATTTATATCACAAGAGAAAAATCTTCTAGGGAATGGGAAGGTGTACGTTATTGGTATTTGGATAATATTAAGTATCCTTTAAAAGTTTCGAAAGAAGATATAGTAATAGTGGATAACTTCAGTCAAAATACTTTAAAAAATTTACAAGGACTGACTTGTGAAAAAGCTTTGGATATTGGACATGCGACTTCTTTATTGTATTTAAGTAAAGAAAAGATTATCAAGTTATTAAAAGACCATTTTACAATTATCAATTTAAATGAACGCGCTTTTAAGGTTTTACAAGCAAAACTAAATGTATCCGTTTGTGAAATTTGTTCTTTGCTGGGCTTAAAGTTTTTGATTGTGACTTATGGAGCCAAAGGGATTTTATTTGCTACCAGCGATTATGAAAAAATGTTTCGTATTACGACATCTTATACCGAAGTGGATGCAAATGGAGCTGGAGATGCTTTTTTTGCTATTATTCTGGATTTATATGTAAAGCATAATCGAGTGGTAAATGAATCTTTTTTTGAAGCATGTTTCAAAGAAAGACAGCGTTATGTTTATAATGTATTAAATCATTATGGAGCAATTGGCCATATTTTAGAGCTACAAAAGTAACTCTTTTTTATGCCTGGCACTTGACAGTCGGGGGGGGGGTTAAGTTATAATAGTAACTGTTTTAAGGGGGCTCTTTTATGAATGATAAAGCCATAGAGTTTGAAACTACTGTTTATAAAGTAAATGGTTCATTAACACGTTTAGAAAAAGTGGGGCTAAATGTAAAAAAATACCAAAAATTAGTAGAGGAAATTATACAAAACTGCAACAAAGAAACTGATTATAGTATGGAAAATGTTTTTGGGGCAGCAGAGAGTTTTCGAGAAGGAATGTTAGAGAATAGTTATGCAAAAGCAATTAGTGAATTAGAAAGTATATTTTGGGAATTAGAAAAATATGAAATTTATTTAAAAGTTGCTGCCTTTAATCAAGTGTTAAAAGATTTTTTAACTTCTAAAAATAAAGATAAAAGTAAGATTGCAGAATTAAAAGACCGACTATTGGTTTTGTTAAAGGAGTTAAAAACTTCTAATACTTTGGATTATCAAGTGGAAGGTGCTTTAGTAGAAGATATTTATTCTTTAGCTTATCAACTTATAAAAGAAGAAATAAAATGTTTTGGAACGAGTACACTTTTAAATACTTTGAAACAAGATGAAATTCATAAATACAATTTAGATAAACAAATTCGAAAAGAATTAGAAACATTAGATTTAGAAAGCGAAGAATATTCTTCATTAAAACTTAGAAAAAATGAAATAGATATGCAAGAAGGACTTAAATCTACTTATTTGGAGGAAGATTTTATTTTGATGGTAGAAAAAGCAACAATGAGTGAACAAGAAATGCAAGATTTATTAGAAGAAATAACAAACCAAATTACGTTTTATTATCATAAAGCAGAGAGAATAGAACAAGGTAAAGATAAAAATGAAAAAAGTATAGTGGAAAATAGTCAAAAAATCCAAAAGCATTTAAAAAAAATATATAAAAATGCAGCTTTATTTGCAACTTCAGCAGGAATTTTAGCAGGATTAATTACAGGAAGTTTAACCTTGGGAAAGAAATGGGCTTGTGAAAAAAAGTACAATGTAACAACCTTTTCTTATAGTTCTGTAGATGGAGAATTGCCTGTAAGAACAGAAGAGTCTTATTCCATTGAAAATAGTATCAAATTATATGAATATGAACCGTTTGAAAAAGTAGAGGGGGTTGGTTATTATACAAGAACTGTGAATACTTTTGATTTAAGTTCTTTAGAGGAAAGGAATTTAGAAGATTATTTAAACATAAATTTAGAGACAATTCGAAATGCTGCTAAAATAAGTGATGACAGTAAAAAAGATTTGAGCGTAAGTGATTTATACCAAGAAGCTTATTCTATTGTAGAAAAAAAGGTAACAGATGAAAAAAATGTAGAAATAACGTATAGTGTAAATAATCATATTTTGATTTTTATTACTTCTATATTAATCGATGTTTTGTTAGAATTAATACTGTCAGCGATAATAGCAGATACGAAAAATAAAAAATATTTAGAGTGGAACCTTCTTGCGTCTTTAAGAGAAATGATTGATACATATAGAAAGATAGTTGCACGTAGACAAGAAATAGCAAATGCAGAAGAAGAACTTAAAAAATTAGATTTGGAAATGAAAAATCTATTTTTAGAAAATAGGGATTTATTCCAACAAATACCAGCTCTTCTTACTCTTTTTGAGAGGGAACCAAACTTTAAAGAAGAAGTGGAATCTATAAAAGAGAATCTATCTCATGTTCTTAAATTACAAAAATAAATTAAAAGAAGAATTTTTCTAATTTTAATTTATTTTTTTTGTTTTCATAAAATTCGAAAAAGTATACATATTTTAAAAGCGTTTTGTGGAAACTTCTTTCCCAATTATTTTCCTCGTGTTATAATTGTTTATAATGAAGAGAGGGTTAGACATGGATAATAATAACTATGATGTAATTGTCATTGGTGCTGGAAATGCAGGGTTAATTGCTGCTCTTGAACTTGTAAAAAGTGATAAAAAAGTTCTTCTACTAGAAAAAAATAATACTCCAGGAGGTTTTGCTACGAGTTTTAAACGAGGAAGATTTGAATTTGATGTTTCTTTACATCATTTGTGTGAATATGGAACAGAAGAACATTTCGGAGAACTTTATAAATTGTTTGAAAAATTGGGAATTATAGATAAGTTTCATTTAATATCTTTACCAGTTGCTTATCACGTTTATTCCGTAGAGGGAAAAACAGAATATAAGATGCCTTTTGGAGTTAGTGAGTTTATCGAACAAATGGAAGAATATGTTCCAGGAAGTCGTACTTCTATGAAAAAATTCTTTATTATAGCCAAAGAGGTTAGAGAAGCTTTTCTTTATATTGAAAAAAATAAAGGAGAAGTAAAAGAAGAATATTTAAAAGAAGAGTTTATTAATTTTATGAAAGTAGCTACTTTTTCCCTTGATAAGGTTTTAGATTCTATCAAAATGCCTAAAAAAGCCCAAGAAATACTAACTTCTTATTGGTTTTATTTAGGAAGCCCTGCTTCTACTTTAAGTTTTATCGATTTTGCTTCCTCTTTGTATGCTTATATTTCTTTTGGTGCTCAAGTACCTTCTAAAAGAAGTTATGAAATCAGTTTGGTTTTAGCAGAAGAGATTGAAAAATTGGGTGGAACAATAAAGTATTTTTCGACAGTAGAGGAAATTTTGTTTAAAGATAAAAAAATTGCGGGAGTAAAACTTGTGGATGGTCCTATTTATACGGCACCTCACATTATTTCTTCTGTTTCTCCAACCTTCTTATATGGTAAGCTTCTTCCAGAGCCAGTAGTTCCTAAAGAAGCTATAAAACTTACAAATTCTAGAGTATTAGGAGCAAGAGGATTTTCTATTTATTTAGGATTAAACCAAAGTGCAGAAGATTTAGGGTTAACAGAGTATAGCTATATGATTTATCATTCATTAGATAGTGATAAAGAATTTCAAAATATGAGTTCAATAAAAAATGATAGTAGCGTTGCTGTTGTTTTAAATAATATACTTCCCAATTGCTCTCCAAAAGGGACAACGATGATGCGATTTACCTCTTTGTTTTTTGGAGATGCATTCTCAAAAAATGTTACAGAAAAAAGTTATTTTGAGATGAAAGAAAAAATAGCAGAAAATATTCTTACTTGTTTTGAAGAAACAACGGGTATTAGTATAACGCCTTATATTGAAGAAATAGAAATTTCTTCTCCGGTGACATTTGCAAGATATTCTGGACATCCCGATGGCGTCATATTTGGTTACAAAGGGACAGGGCTTGATAACAAACTACCACGTCTTTTACGAATGGAAGAAGAAAATTATATTCCTAATTTAAGAACTTGCGGAGGATTTGATGTGCTGCTTTCGGGATTTAGTTCGACTTATTTATCAGGAGATTTGGCCGCTAAATTTACTTTAAAAGATATAAAAGAAATGGAAGAAGTAGAAGAGGAGGAATTGCATGACAGAAATAGAGATTGATTTGCAAGGCATTGATGCAAAAGATATGAATAAATTTGCTTTGCTAAATAAAGAAAGAGAAAAAATAATACATGATTCATCTTTAGATGCTATCCATACAGAGTTTAATACCAATGTAATAGCGCAAAAGTTACATCCAAAAGAACAATGGGTTAAAGTATCCGAAATAATTTTAGAAACAGAAGATACTAAATCATTTGTTTTAGTTCCAGATACAGAGAGTGGAACAAAAGAACTTGCTTATTTTAAAGCAGGACAATATATAAGTGTGGAAGTAAAAATAGATGGTGGAGTATATCATAGACCTTATACACTTAGTTGTAGCCCAAAACAAGCTTTTGATAATAAATATAAAATCACCATTAAAAAAGTCCCAAATGGTATTGTTTCGAATTACTTTTTTGATTTGGTGCAAGTGGGAGATACTTTTTCCATTAGTGCCCCTGTAGGAGAATTTACTTATGAACGTTTAAGAGATGCAAATCATATTTTGGCTATTGCGGGAGGTAGTGGAATTACACCCATTATGTCTATTACAGAAGCAATCTATGATGACATAATAGATGCTACTATTTCTATTTTATATGGTACGAAAACCGTACAAGATATTCTTTTTAAAAAAAGATTAGATGAGTTAGCAAGCAAATCAAAGAAAATAAAAATAGAATACATTTTAAGTGAAGAAAAAAATGAATCTTTTATGCATGGACTTATTACAAAAGATTTAATGGATACTTATTTAGAAGAAGAAAATTCCTTTTTCTTGTGTGGGCCAGTTCCAATGTATTCCTATATGAATGAAATACTAAAAGAATACAATATTGCCAAAAAATACATTCGTCATGACCTATTTAGAAGTGATATAAATAACTTAAGACAAGAAAGATATTCTCTTACTGTATTAACGCACGAAAAAAGTATAGAAATTCCTTGTTATGGGGATGAGACTTTATTATCTACTATGGAGAAAAATGGCATTTTAGCTCCAAGCAAATGTTATGTAGGAGAATGTGGTTTTTGTAAAAGTAAACTTATTAGTGGTAAAGTCAAAACGTTTGATGGAGATATGCGTTTAAAAGATAAAAATTATAATTATATTCATCCTTGCACTGCTTATCCAGAAAGCGATATAGTTTTAAAATTGCCTAAATAATAAAGCATTTTTTCGTTGTAATTCAAAAAAATATTCGCTATAATGAAAACATAATAAGGAGGAAAAAAATGAAAGAAAAAAGAAAAAGAATCCTCCCAACCAGAGTTAGTCTGGGGGGTATATTAGGTAAAAAGAAAGACCCAGAATTAGAAAGGTTTACAAAAAATAAAAAACAAAAAAGAATAGTAATAGGTTCAATAATGGGGATTATTCTAATACTTGGAGGTATTCTATTATACAGAAGTTATGCCTTATATGAAGAAGAAAAAGAGTTTAATGTATTAAAAGGCCAAATCCCAGATTTTGGATATGATATCAAAATGTTATCAGTGGTTGTAGATGGTAATAAAAGTAAAACAATTCCTGAAAGAGGGTTATATAAAACAAATGTAGAATGCACAGGAGAAAAAACAACAGGAACATGGGATTATAATGCATGGAACTTAGTGTTAGAAAACGTAGAAAGTAACACAAAATGCAACATTAGTTTTACCTCAAATCTAACAGAAGAAGAATATAATCAATATATAGAAGCAGGAGTGGCCTTAAGGAGAAACACCTACCGAGGAAAAGATATCACAAGTTATTGGAAAGATGAAAGTTTATATACCATGATATCAAATGGAACCTTTGATGATATATATGTTGGAGACTATATTATTGATGATAATGGAAACAAATGGTTAATAGCAGATTTAGATAATTATTTAGGTACTGGGAATCCAGTTTTAGCGCAGCATCATGCAACGATTATTTCTAAAAATACTTTAATAAATGCTCCAATGAATAATGTCAGAACAACAGAAGGAGGGTATGTAAATAGTAAAATGGTACAGGAAGTGTTACCAAGCTATTTAAATACTTTTGTAATACCAACATTTGGTAGTCATATTATAACGTATAGAAATCTTTTAACAGCTGAAGTAGACTTAATAACTATGCAAGCTACTTCAACAACAGGATGGATAGATCGTCAAATAGATTTAATGAGTGAAATAAATGTATATGGATGTAATATATATGGTATAGGAAAAATGGATATAGGAATTGAGAATAGGCAGTATGCTCTTTTTCAATTAAAACCTGCATTAATAAATCTTGATGGACATGATTATTGGTTTAAAGATATTGCTAGCGATACTAGCTATGCATCGGTTCATATTTCCTATGCAAATCTTTCTTTAGCTACTAATTCTGGAGTAGGTGTAAGACCAAGATTTTTAATTGGATAAAAATATTTTTTTACAAAATTAAGAAAAAAGCAATCAAACAAAAAAATTGTTTAAAAGAAATATAAATTCTGTTTAAACAATTTTTTTATTTGATAAAAAATAAGAAAAATTTGCCATTTGTTTCTTTTATTTTATTGTGATTTAATGCTTTCTGAAAGGAGGATTTATGAATCAAGTTATATTGGTTGGAAGGCTTTGTAAGGAACCAGAAATCGAAGTAATAGATGAAGGCAAAAAAAGAAGTATAATTACCATTGCAATAAACCGGTCTTTTAAAAATAGTGAAGGGATTTATGAAGCAGACTTTATTCGCTGTGTGCTTTGGAACAATGTGGCTTTAAATACTTTTGAATATTGCCATACAGGAGATGTAATCGGTATAAAAGGTCGTCTGCAAACTAGAAGTTATGAAGATGAAGAAAAGACAAGAAAATTTATTATGGAAGTTATTGCAGAAAAAGTCACATTTCTATCGAATACAAAAAATTCGGAAAAAGAAGCAAAAGAATAACATATAGTTAATTAGGTGATTCTTTTGAAAAAAATATACAAACCCATAGGTGTATTAGCCATTATGCTTTTTAGTTTTTATTATACTGAAAAAATAGCAGTGATCATGCAAAATAAAAGTCCCATTATGCAAAATATAAATAGCATTGAAAATAACTATATGGTAAGTGCAACAAATGCAACAGTAGATGGAAACTACATTGTTCCAGGAATTATGGGGCGAATGATTAATAAAACAAAAAGCTATGTAAATATGAAAGCATTTGGTATTTTTAATGAATATTATTTAATATTTGATGATGTAAAACCAGATATTTCTCTAGAAGACAATAAAGATAAAATCATTAAAAAGGGAAATAAACAAAAAAAAGCTATTGCTTTGCTTTTAGAAGATGGCAATGAAACAATAAAAAAGTATTTAAAAGAAAATAAAATAGTAGCCAGTCTATTAACTATAGAAGAGACATATGAAAATACAAATTATTTTGAACAAATTAATAATGATGCTTCAAAATACAAAAATGTAGAAAGTCTCTTAAATAAAAACGATCAAAATACCAATATTTGTTACCTTAAAAGTTTAAAAAAGGAGTTTTGTGAGAAAGAGCGAAAATATTTAGTAGAAGAAACTTTTGAAATAAATGGAAACAATATTGCAGAAATAAAATCAAAAATAGATAGCGGAGCAATTATTTTAGTAAAAAAATCAACATCATTAGATAGTTTAAAATTACTGATAAAAGAAATAAATTTTAAAGGCTTAAAAATCGTAACTTTAAGTGATTTAATTGCAGAAAAAATAGACAATAAATAAAAAATTGTCTATTTTTTTAAAGAATAAACTAAAACATCTCCGATATTACAATCAAGTACAAAACACATTTTAGCTAAAATTTCTAAATCTACACGTGTAACTTTATTATGATAATAACGAGTAATTAAATCGTAATTGGTTCCCATCATATTACAAAGTTTATTACGACTAATTCCCTTTCTATCTAAAATCTCTTTTAGATGAATATCAATTTGTCCAAAATCCTCTAGAACATATACTAAATTATTCATTACTTCACTTCACCTCATCTAATTTATTAAATTGTTCTTCTAACATTATAAATGGATTTGAGAACAAATCCTATTTCCTTTTTTAAATTGACAGTTTTTGGTTTTAATTATGAATACCTATTAGAAAAATATTTTAACTCATCATAATATACTGTATTTTGTGAACAATAAATAAACGCTAAGGCAATCGCATAAAAATTTTACGTAAAGTTATAAATGCCCTTTAAAATGGGAATATAAGTATGATTAGCCAAGTTTCAAGTAAATGAGATAATCTGTATTTGAGGTACTTCTTATCAATAAAGAATTATATGAAAAAGCCCTTATTTACCGAGTTAGTCCTATGTCAATAGTTTTTAACGATATTTTTTATGCGATTGCCATAAATAAACGCACGCTTACTTGAAAAAGAAATTTATATTTGCTATAATGAGTCTGCTGCAAAAACTTTAAAATTATAAATTTAATTAAAATAGAAAGAGATGAATTATGAGTAAAATTAAAATTTTTAGTCTAGGAGGACTCGATGAAAGTGGGAAAAATACCTACATTATAGAAATAGACAAAGATATTTTTGTATTCGATTGCGGTTTAAAATATGCAACAGGAAATATGTTAGGAATTGATTACATTATTCCAGATTTTGATTATTTAGTAAAGAATAGAAAAAGAGTCAAAGGAGTATTTTTAACACATGGACATTATGAAAATATGGGAAGTGCTAGCGATTTAATCAAAAATATTCCAGATATTAAACTATACGCAACGAAGTTTACGAAATATGTTTTACTAGAATCAGGTGTTCCTGAAAAAAATATTGTCGAAATTACACCACATAGAAAATTAAACTTTGGACGTACCAGTATATTTCCAATTACGGTTTCTCATAGCTGTCCAGATTCTGTTATGTATGTTGTAAACACAAAAGAAGGGGCTATTTGTTATACGGGAGACTTTATCATCGATTCTAAAATGACTGGACATTATGATATGGATTTAGGTCGTATTGCTTATGTGGGAAAACAAGGCGTATTGTGTTTGCTTAGTGAATCTACATTTTCAGAGCACAATGGGCATACTTCTCCAACGCATCGTTTAGAAGATTTCTTTAAAGATATCATTAACAAATACCAAGAAAGACTTATGTTTTTAGTACTTCCAACCCATTTATATACCATTCAAGATATATTTAATAGTGCTTTAAATAAACATCGTAAGATTGTTTTAATGGGAAAAAAATTACAAAATATGGTGACCTTTGCGAAAAAAGAAGGCTACTTAAGTTTTCCAGAAGATTTACTAGGAGATTTATCCAATATAGAAGAGGAAGATGCCATTTTACTATTATGTGATGACAAAGAAAACCCCTATGCTTCCATTAGCAAAGTAATGAATGGGTATGATAAGTACATCAAATTAAAACCGACTGATACTGTTATCTTTTCAGAACCAAGATACGATAGCAATGAAAAACTATTAGTCAAAATAGAAAACGAACTTTCCATGTTTGGATGTCGTGTTATTGGAATTCCAAAAGAAAAAAATATTTTGCATCATGCCTCAAGTGAAGATTTAATGTTAATGTTAAAATTAACCAATCCTAAATACTATATGCCTGTAAAAGGAGAATATCGTTATTTAGTAGGAAATGCCAATTTAGCAAGTAGTCTTGGGATGCCAAAAGAAAATATCATTTTAAAACAAAATGGAGATATTGTTTTATTTGAAGATGGAGAGTTAAAAGAAACAACTGAACGCATTAAAGTAAACGATATACTAATTGATGGAAAATCAAGCGATGATGTCGGAGAACTTGTTATTAAAGACAGAGAAATGTTAAGTGAAAATGGAATTGTTTTAATTAGTGCTACATTAAGTAAAAAAACAAAAAACTTGCTTGTAGGACCTGAAGTAACGACAAGAGGATTTATCTATGTAAAAGATTCGAAAGAAATTATTCACGAAATAAAGCGAATTGCAGAGGACGTTATAACCAGAAATATTGTGGATAACTTCGTAGATTTTAACAAAATTAAAACTGAAATTAGAACAGAACTTAGTAAATATTTATATGAAGAAACAGAATGCAAACCGATGATTATTGCTGTAGTACAAGAAGTATAAAAAGATAAAAATTGCCTATACTAAGGATAGGTGATTTTTTATGAAAGATAACAAAAACATTGCGTTTTTAAACACGATATACCAAATTTGTGAAATGGGAGTTATTGGTATCAACGATGTATTTGATAAAGTAAAAAAAGCAGAATTTCGTGAATTTTTAGAAAGCCAAAAAAAAGAATACAACACCATTTTAGAAGAGAGTGAAAAAGTATTTTCTTCTTATGGAGCAAAAGAAAAAGAATTAGGAAAAATGGTGAAAATGAATAGCAAAATGATGAGCGAAATGAAGTTAATCGGAAATAAAGAAGACAGCGCCATTGCTAAAATGATGGTAGAAGGCACAACCAAAGGAATTACAAAAATAAAAGAGGCTATAAATGCCTATGATGAAAGTGATAAAGAAGCTCTCACTTTGGCGAATAAGTTGTTAAAAACTTTAGAGAATAATATCACAGGTTTAAAAGTATACTTATAATGACATTAAATACAAACATTTAATGTTTTTTATTGCTTTGTTTTTTAGATATCGCTATAATAAATAAGGAAAGAGGATAACAAATGAAAAAAATAATTCCCAATATTTTAACTGTATCTCGTTTACTAATAACACCCTTAGTTATCTATTTAGGGGTAAATGGAAAGTATATTTCTCTAATTGTTATCGCTGCTCTTATCGCTTTAACCGATTTTTTGGATGGAAAACTAGCTAGAATTTGGAATGTAACTAGTGAGCTTGGGGCTAAGTTAGATGCTATTGGAGATAAATGTTTAGCTTTTTCCTTACTAATTATTTTAATTGTAGACAATCGTTTATTTTTCTATGTGTTTGTACTAGAATGCCTTATTGCCTTATTTAACATTTATGTTTTTTATAAAATAAAAATAGCAGAAAGTTTGCTTATTGGCAAAATAAAAACTTGGTTTATCTTTATAACTATTCTTTTAGGATTTTTAAATATGGTGTTGATTCATATTAAATTACCTGTAAATTTATTTGTAGTGATAACAGGTATTTTACAAATAGCGAGTTTAATCCAATATATGGAGGCTTACTCTAAAAATAAATCCCAAAAAAAAAGACTAAATTTTGAAAATAAAGAATACTACAAACTAGTAAAACCTATTTTAGAACATGAAGAATTTCTAAAAAGAAAAAATTATCCCCATCATTATCAAGAAAGTGTTTATGACCATGTTTTAAGAGTATCTTACGATTGCTATAGAATAGGAAAAAAACTAAATTTAGATTATAAGTCACTAGCAATTGCGGGACTTTTACACGATTTTTATGACAAACCATGGCAAAGTGACTTTGAACATAAACCACTTTTACAAAAGCACGGATTTGTTCATGCCGAACAAGCAAGGCTTAATGCTTTAAAATATTTTCCAGAACTAGTAGATGATAAAATAGGGGATATGATAAAAACACATATGTTTCCTTTAAATAAAAGATTACCCAAATACAAAGAAAGTTGGATATTAACCCTTGTGGATAAAGCAGACTCTATGGATTTTTTATTTCATCCCTTTTTAATGTCTAGTCGGGCTCGTTCACATAATTTAAAGAAAAGTAAAAACAATAAAAAACAAGCTTAAATCGATTTAGTTTACGTGAATTTGACAGTTTGTTTTTTTTATGCTATACTCTATACAAGAAAAGAGGGGTAAAATGGAAGAAGTGAAGAAAGGTTTAGATTTACTAGCTTTATTAGATAAAGAATTAAAAGAAAAAAATATAACAGATAAAAAAGTAATAAAAGATTATTTATATCAAAGGTGTGGGCAAATATTTAAAGTAGACCCAAAAGGCGCTTTTTGTACTCCAGAAGAAAGAAAAATTTTAAATGAGCAACGAATCGATATTCGAAATGTAACAACTTTTGAATTAAATTGTTATTCTTGGTCTTATGCTTTCGTAGATTTATTAAAAAGCTACATGATTCCTGCAAGAGTTGATATTTTAGTGCATAAGAATGAAAAAGATCCAGAAAAAACAAAAACACATGCACGCGTAATTTCGTATATAGGAGGTGACACATTTTTTCAAGATTTATATGGGGATTATGAAGATATTTATCGGACAAAGTTTAATTTTGAGCCTCATCATAATATACAACTTTCAAACAATTGTCAGCATAAAAACACTTATGTGAATTTAAAAGCAAAAAAAGATTCAATGATAATTTTTGTTGAAAAATTTATAGAGAAATTAGAAAAACTTGATCATGGTCCAAAAAATGCTTATCAAATTTTTAAAGCAATAGAAATAATAATAAATTCAGATGAATGTCAAAAGAAACAATTGGATTATATTACAGGAATACGTTTTATAAGTGTGCTTTTATTGGAATTAAGTAAAAGATATGAATTAAAACATAAATATAAAAATATTCATTATTATAACATGGATGAAGGAATATACATTGAACTTTATAAAATAACATTTAATGGAAGAAATGCTTATTTTGCTTACCAAGAAGTAGAAAATAATAATTATAAATTATTTGAAGTGAGTGAAGATTATGTCATTATGCTAGAAGAGAGTTGCACGCATATAGAAGGATATGCTTCCAAAAAGAATAGAAAATTATGTAGAAGACCCCAATTTACAAATTGCAATATAAAAAAAGCTCAATAATTTTGAAGAGGTTGTTATGAATGGATATCTAAAAAAGAGAATAGAATTAAAAGAAAATATATTTAAACTTATAAACAGTGGGCAGGCAATTGATTTGGTACAAATGTTTAAATATGAATTAAAGGTACTGAATTTAAATAATGATTTGTATGCAATTGCAAGATATATTTACATAAGATTAGGAGAACTTTTTGAATATGATGCAAGCTTTGAATATGCAGAAGAAGAAAAAAAAGAAGAAATTAAAAATTATCGTGTAAATATTCGAAAAGTAATAAAGTTTAGTATTGTTTGTGATGCTTATGCTTCGATGTATGTAGAATTATTGGGAGAATTTGGAATTCCAGGCAGAATTCAGAAAACACCAGATGGGCATGTTTATGTAATCTATACTATCGAAAATAAAGAGTATTTAGCGGATTTAACTTCGCAAAATAAAGACATTACACGTATTAAATTTGGGATGAATCCTATTTACAACCGACAAATATCACCAGAGGCACCAAGAATTGACCATACGTTCGACAGTATTGATGAACAAATTTACAAAAATGGAATAACTACTGAGGAAGTTTTGACTACAATAAAACAGGAACTTACAACATCTAAAAAAATATTTAATTGGAATGAAGAAGAGTATATTTATTACGTTTTTAAAAGTATAGAAAATATAATGAATTTTCCAAGAGATAATATTGGTTTTATTAGTGGTGTAACTTATATTTATTATTTACTACAGTTTTTTATAGAAGATTATACTCTTTATAATACACATTTTATAGATGAAGAAAATAATTTAAAAATGGAGATTTTTTCTGTACCAAAAAAAGGAAAAATATGCTACTTTGCTTATCAAGAAAATGAAAAAGGACAATTTGAATTGAAAGAATTGTCTAAAGAAGAATTTAAAATTGTTTTGGAAAATTATTCGACAATAATTAACAAAGAACATTTATTTTTAAGGTAAAAAAATGAATTTTATAGAAAGGTGTCAAATAGACACTTTTTTTTGCAAATATTGTCTTCTCTTGCTATAATTATAATGGTGAAGGTATATGGCGAAGAAGAAAAAAACAAAAGAAGATGCTTCTGGAAAATTTGAATATAGTGTTGAATTAACAGGGTTAATTCTTATTTTAATTGGACTAATTGGCTTTGGTTTTGGTCCAGTGGGAGCTATCCTTAAACAATTTGCCATGTTTTTACTTGGAGAATGGTGGTTTTGTGCCTTAATTCTAGTTTTAGTTTTAGGGGTTCATATGCTAATCAAAAGAAAACTACCTAATTTTTTTACTTCCAAGTTAATTGGAATTTATATATTTATTATCATTGTTTTGGTATTGTCCCATTTAACATTTGTGAGAACTTGTGAGACTCCGACGAGTATTTTTAAAGAAACCATAGACAATTATATGGACCGTATGGCATCCATTAACAAAGCAACCATTCTAACATCAACGGGTCAAACTTCCATTGTCATTGGAGGAGGTATTACAGGAGCCGTCTTCTCATTCGCTATCTCTGCTTTATTTGGCCTAACAGGTACTTATATTGTGTTAACTATTTTATTTATTTTTGGACTTGTGATGACATTCAATTTGAATATAGGAAATATCCTAGGAAAAATATTTAAAAAACGCGAACATGCTCCAAAAGAACATCATAAAGAAGAGACTCAAGACTTGGTTCCAATTACAGGAGCAGAGGAAGAGGACGATAAAATTATTATAACGAGTGTGGAAGAATTAAAACAACACTCTATACAACCAGAAGAAAAAGAAGAACCTAAATTATTAGAAAGTGAAGCAGTAAGTACATCCTCTAATGTAGTGAATAGTTCTTATAAATTGCCACCCCTTTCTTTATTAGATGAACCTTCTAGAAATAAAAAAGTAAATTCTACGGAATTCATAAGAAGCAATAAAGAATGTTTAGAGCGTGTATTAAATGATTTCCAAATCTCTGGAAAAGTAGTAGAAATCCACGTAGGACCAGCAGTTACGCAATATGAAGTAGTAGTTCCAACCGGAACAAAACTAAGTCGAGTAAGTTCTATTAACAAAGAAATAGCGCTTGCCTTGGCTGCTAAAGATGTACGTATCGAAGCACCGATTCCTGGTAAAAGTACAATTGGAGTTGAAATTCCAAACAAAGAAGTAAGTCCTGTAAAAATTAAAGAAGTAATCGGAGATGCTAACCCAGAAAAAATCAAAAAAGGATTACTTGTTACTTTAGGAAAAGACATTGCAGGTCGTACGATTAATGCGGATTTAACAAAAATGCCTCATTTACTAGTGGCAGGTTCTACTGGGTCTGGTAAATCTGTATGTATCAATAGTATTATTATTTCTCTTTTAATGCATTATAGACCGGATGAAGTAAAACTTGTGTTAGTAGACCCAAAACAAGTAGAACTTTCGAATTATAATGGAATTCCTCATCTTTTAGTACCCGTTGTAACAGACCCGAAAAAGGCAGCGCTAGCTTTACAAAAAGTCGTAGTAGAAATGGATAAACGTTATAAAACACTTGCAGCAAAAGGAGTAAAAAATATCGCTGATTACAATAAAAAAGTAGAAGAAGAAAACAAAAAGAATCCAGAGTATCCAGAACCGAAAATGAATTATTTAGTTGTAATTGTAGATGAAATGGCAGATTTAATGATTGTTGCTAAAAAAGAAGTAGAAGAATCCATCATGCGTATTACTCAACTTGCTCGTGCTGCTGGAATTCATTTAATTGTAGCAACTCAAAGACCCTCTACTGATGTTATTACAGGGGTTATCAAAACAAACATTCCATCACGTATTGCCTTTTCTGTTGCAAGTTACATCGATTCCCGTACCATTCTAGATGCACCAGGAGCAGAAAAATTACTTGGAAAAGGAGATATGCTTTATCTTCCGATGGGAGACCCTTATCCAACGCGTATTCAAGGATGTTATATTTCTGATGAAGAAATAGGAAAAATTATCAAGCACGTTTCAAATGAACAAGCGGCAAGTTATGATGAATCGTTTGCAAATACCAATATAGAAGGTTCAAGTCCAGTGGGACATGGGGAGCCAAATGATGATAGTGATGACCCAATCTACGACGAAGTTGTAAAATTTGCAATTGATACAGGAAAGGTAAGTGCATCTTTGTTGCAAAGAAGATTTCGCCTAGGTTACAATCGTGCCGCTAGAATTGTCGATTTATTAGAAGAACGAGGAATCATTGGACCACAAAATGGTTCCAAACCGAGAGAAGTTTTAGTAAAATTAAAAGAAGAAAATAATGAAGGGGAATAGGTTAGGAGGATTCTTATGTTAAGTAGATACGCTTGTAAAGATATAGAAGCTATACGCTTCCAAAAAGAAGAAGAGGATGAAATTCGTACTCCTTTCTTTAGAGACATCGACCGTATTATCTATTCTTTAAGTTATGTAAGATATGCGGATAAAACACAAGTGTTTACTTTTAATGAAAATGACCATATAACAAAACGGATGATTCATGTGCAACTGGTAAGCAAAATTGCAAGAACGATTGGCAGAAACTTAGGATTAAATGAAGATTTAATCGAAGCAGCCTCTCTTGGCCATGACTTAGGACATGTTCCTTTTGGTCATGTAGGAGAACGGATACTAAATGACATTAGTTTAGAAGTAGGGGAAGGATACTTTCATCATAACATTCAAAGTGTTCGTACCCTTATGTATTTAGAACAAAATGGAGTAGGTAGAAATATTACACTCCAAGTTTTAGATGCTATTATGTGTCATAATGGAGAACTTCCAATGGAAGAATATTATCCCATAGAAAAAACAACAGAAAAATTTTTGAGTGAATATGAGTCTTCTTATAAAGAAAAAGGCATAATAAAGAAATTACGACCTATGACTTTAGAAGGTTGTGTAGTAAGAATAAGCGATATCATCGCCTATATTGGAAAAGATATAGAAGATGCTCTAACTTTAGGAGTGATAAAAAAAGAAGAAATTCCTACCAATATTACAAAAGTTTTAGGAGAAAACAATAGAAGTATAGTAAATACTTTTGTAAAAGATATCATTAAAAATAGCAAAGGGAAACCTTACATTAAAATGAGCTCAGAAATCTATACTGCTTTAATAGAACTAAAAGAATTCAATACCAAACAAATTTACCAAAAAGCAAACACCGAAAAAGAAATAAAAAATTATGAAATTATGTTTAGAACTTTATTTGCTAAATACAAAGAGGATATTGAAACCCAAAACAAATCTTCTGAAATTTACGAAATATTTCTAGATACGATGACAGAGGAATATTTAAAAACAACAACTACCGCAAGAAAAGTAATCGATTTTTTGGCTGGTATGACCGATGACTATATGAAAAAATGTTTTTTAAAGAGCAATCAAAACTAGATTGTTTTTTTGTGTGAACTAGATTGCTTTTTTGTTTGACAAAGGCTGGGAGGAAGGGTAGAATAAAAAACATCGCGTATTGTTAGGGGGGATTTTTATGGGCACCAAAGATTGTGGTATATTAATAGAGTTGTTCGGAAATTATGAAATAGTGAAATAATTCGGACATAGATATTATTG
>CARMXJ010000010.1 GCA_949025205.1 uncultured Bacilli bacterium
GAGAATGATAAATTGATTTATTATTTAAAACTAAATTTTTAAAATCATTATTTAAAATGTTTAACTCCAGTTGTGAATATTGTAAACCAATTCTATCACCACTCCATTTTTTTCTGTATTCATTATTTGCTTCTATTGCTTTATAATAATATTTAACATGTCTACAATTTTTTTTGGTGCTACAACCATTGCAGACATGTGGAGAGGAGATTAGCTTTTCGCATAAGTTAATCTCTATGTTTTTACAAGTTTTATAACATTCAAAATTTTTTATAGGACAAGTACTGTATTTTAGACATGGACTAACAATGGAAGACGAAAATGATAAAACTATTTGTTTATGTTTTTGAATTTCTCTACCAATATTACTTCTGTCACGTTGTAATTCATTTGCAATTTGAGTAATATTTTTTCCTTCGTTTAACATGTTTTCAACAATAGCTCTTGTTTCGATTGTAAAATGAGTATTTGCTAATTTCTTTTTCAATTCTTCTGCCTCCTTTACTAATAACAAATATTCATCGTTTATTAGTTCATAAGACATCACCTCAAGGTGTTAGTATACATACAGTTTTGGAAAACTAAATGCACTTTTTTTCAATATATAACTAAAATGATATCTTGATATTTATTGGAAAACTAAATGCACACCCTTTTTGGAATACTAAAAACACACCTTTATTAAAAGTGTGCATTTACTTTTCTAATTCAGACAATGCTTTTTTGTATGCAAAAAACTAGCCAAATGGTATATAATGTAGTATAATTATGAATACCTAATAGAAGAGGTGAAAAATGAAGAAAATGAAAAAACTTTGGATGGAAAATAGAGTTTTATTTGTTCTATTTACTATCATTATTATTTGTGCATGTATTATTTTAGGTGTTATGCTTAATTATTTTTTTGGAGCTACTAAATCGAATTATGGCGACCGTTTAAATGGTATTGAAAACGTAGAAGTGACTGATGAGATAAAGAATAATTTTTTATCTGCTATGAAAAGCGATGAGACGATTCTTGATGCTACTATTTATACTAAAGGGAAGATTGTTTATATAGCATTTACATTTAATATAGGAGTGAGTTTAGTAGAAGCACAAAGTAAAGCTTTAGCTTCTTTACAAGCTTTTGAACAAGATTACTTAGATTTTTATGATTTTCATTTTACACTAAAAGAAGAAGCAAGCGAATCTAACGAAGGATTTTTGATTATGGGTTCTAAAAATGTAAATGGAAGTGGACTTGTTTGGAATAACAATACAGAAGTTCCGAAAGAAGAGTGAGTAGTGATTCTTTATGAAAAAAAATAAAAAATTAGTTATAATAAGTAGCATTTTTGCTAGTATTGCTGCTATTTTACTTGTAGTATTCCTAGTGATGTATTTTACGAATCCAAATCGACTTACTGCTTCTGAAAAAAGGTTTTTGGCAGAAAATTCTTCTATCGTTCAAAATATAGCGGTATTAAATAATGCGAGTGTGTTTGGAAATAATGGTACTGGCGTATTCTTTGATTTTTTAGAAGATTTTTCAAAAAAGTATGGTTTGCAAACGAATCCTGTGACCTTTAATTTAGGAGAAAGTCGTAGTGGAATTTCTTTTACTCTTGGTAATACAATTGGAGAAAATGAATTTTTATTTTATGAAGGGCATTATGTTTTAGTAAGTAAACAAGTGGAATACTTTAGTAGTGCCAGTCATTTAACGAATCAAAAAATTGGGCTTTTAAGTGATGATGTTTCTTATGTTTCTAGTTATTTAGATACTAAAAATTTATCTTTTAATTCTTACAGTACAAAAGAAGACTTACTTGCTGCTTTTAAAGAGCAAAAGGATATTCAATATATGATAGTTCCTATGTATTTGTATATGGAAGATATTTTAGCTAATGATTTTGTTATTGCATGTCATTTTAGGGATATTCCTTACTATTATAAAGTAAATATGGAAATCAATAATTCTTTAGGTTCTATTCTAAAAAAATATTTTAACGAATGGAAGACAGAAGCTTTATATGATTCTTATAAAGAACATTTATTTGATTTGTTTGTAAAATCACTAAATATATCTTTAACCGAAATTGATGCTATGCGTAGTATTTCCTATAATTATGGCTTTGTAGATAATAGTCCTTATGAAATACTTACAGGTGGAAATTATGGTGGCATTATTGCGCAATATTTAAAAGAATTTACAGATTTTTCTGAAACTGAAATTCATTTTACTCGTTATAAAAATGTGAATAAATTTGTGAATGCTATTCAAAATAATAAAGTTGATATGTATTTTTCTTATTATGATTTAAATAATGATTTTTTAAGTATTCCATCTGGTTTAAGTATTGATTATAGTATTGTTGCAGAAAAAGAAGATGATTTAGTTATTCATTCCTTAAAATCTTTAAACAGTAGAACTGTATATGTTGAAGAAAATTCATTATTGTATACATATTTGAAAAATAATTCGAAAGCAATTTTAAAAACGTATAAAACAATCAAAGAATTGAAAAAAATTACTAAAAAGGGAGAAATTGTAGTTATTGATAGTCATGTATATTCTACAAATCCAGATGGAGCTTTTAATGGATATAATGTACGTTTTAAAGATAGTGTAGATACAGATTATACATTTAAATTAAAAGTGAACGAGTCATTTACAAAATTATTTACAAAATTTGTAAATACAAAAGACCCTTATGAAACTACTTTTAAAGGATTATACAATTATGATTTGACTTTTAAAACTGGTACGATTACTGGTGCTATTGCTAAATACTTTATGTACATATTGGTTGTTGTTGTTTTGGTTTTCTTATACGTATATCGTTTAACAAAAAAGGTTAAAGTTTCTAAAAAAATTAAAAAAGAGGATAAGTTAAAGTATATTGACCAACTAACTTCTCTAAAAAATAGAAATTATTTTTCTGAAAATTTAGATAATTGGAGTCAAAATACAATTTATCCACAAACAGTTGTAGTAATTGATTTAAACAATTTACAATATATTAACGATACTATGGGTTATGAAAAGGGCGATGAGCAAATTAAAGCAGCCGCTAATATACTAGTTAAAAATCAACTGGATAATAGTGATATTATTAGAACAGATGGAAATGAATTTGTTGTGTATTTAATTGGTTATCAAACGAAACAAATTACAAGTTATATTCATAAGCTGAATAAGGAATTTAAAAGGCTTCCGTATGAACAAGGAGCTGCCATTGGTTATAGTATGATTGAAGATAATCTTAAAACAATTGAAGATGCTATGAATGAAGCTGTAGAAGAGGTAAAAAAACAAAAAGGGAATAAAAAAGAGGGAATTTAATGATTGCAAGGTTTAAGGAGTTCATTAAGAAGGTGTTTACTGTTATTTCTAGACCTGAGATGACTGTGCTTCCTGGGCAATTAGCCTTCTTTTTTGTTTTGTCTGTGGTACCGATTGTTACTCTCATTACCTATGGAGCTTCTTTTTTGCATGTTCCTCTTGATTTTATTAGTAATTTTATCGGAAAAGCGTTTGGTTCTGATGTTGCAAATTTAATTGCTCCGATGATATCTATTTCTAATATTGACTTTCGTTTTTTCTTTACTTTAATTGTTGGTTTTTATATTGCCAGTAATGGAGCTACTTCTATTATTGTTTCTTCCAATGCCATTTATGGAATACCTGATACATCTTTTCTGGAGAGAAGAATAAAAGCTATTGTGATGACAGTTTTAATTGTTATTTTGTTTTTGTTTATTTTAATTGTTCCGGTTTTTGGGAAAAATATTATTCATATGATACAGTTCGTAGATATGAATGCACAGATAACAAAAACGATTGTGTTTACTTTCAATTTACTTAAGGGTCCTATTACATGGTTTATTATCTTTTGCTTTATAAAGATTATATATACAATGGCACCCGATAGAAAACTGGAAAGTGCTAATGTAAATTATGGAGCTATTTTTACTACGATTATGTGGATAATTGTTACAGCTATTTATTCTTATTATATTAATAACTTTGCTAACTATGCTGTATTTTATGGCGGACTTGCTAACATTGTCATGTTAATGCTTTGGGTTTATTTTTTAGCGTATGTGTTTGTAATAGGAATGGCTCTAAATTTTAAAGAAGAAGAAATTAAACTGGAAAAAACAGGAGTTATAAACGTTGTAAAGTAGCTTATATTAATTAATGTGTACAGCAAGCATTATATATGTGCACAATATATTTTCAATATTAAATTAATATTTTATGTATTAACGATATTGGAATATAATGCTTAAGGGAACGATTTGTGTTCCTTTTTATTTTGGGAAAATTAATTTTTGTGAAGCTTGATAGTTTCGAGGATAAATTGTGTTAGAAATATTTGTTTATTATAGAACTGTTTTTTAGCTTAATTTTATTTTTATTGACATAAATTGATTATAAAGTGTATTATAAATATGCATTTTACAAATACAAGGAAGCTTTAAAATTGAAAATAAAAAATGTGAGAACTGCTAAAAATGTGATTGCTTGTTTTGTAAGTATAAATTTGTTAATAGCTCAAATGGCTATTCCACCATTTAAGAGAGAAGAAGAATATACACTAAATAATTATGAAGATAGTATGGAACTAAATAGAACTAGAAGATTAACCAGGAAAAATAATATGGGAAAACATGATTCTATTTATCATAGAAATGCCAGAAATTCCTTAAGATAACCTAATTATTATCCGAAAAATAAAGATTTTTAGAAAAAAGTCTTTTTTTGTGCTATAATACAAGGCGATTAGGAGGGGATTTTTATGCTAGTATATGGTAAAAATGTTTTAAAAGATGTTGAGCCTAAAAAAATTCGAAGGGTTTATTTAAGTGAAAATTTTCATGATAAAGAGATTATGCATTATTTATCTGAAAATCACATTCATTATTTTTTTCGTCCTAAAAATCAATTAGATAAAATGGTAGATAGAAATCACCAAGGAATTGTAATTGATATGGATTCTTATGAATATGCTTCTTTTGAAGATATTTTAGAGGAAGATTTTATTGTAGCTCTAGACCATTTAGAGGATGTGCATAACTTTGGAGCTATTATTAGGACTTGCGAAGCGGCTGGAATAAAATCTATTCTTGTTCCTAAGGATAGAAGTGTGCGGGTAAATGATATTGTGATGAAAACAAGTGTGGGAGCAATAGACAGAGTAAAAATTGTTTTAGTAAATAATTTGTGTGAAGCTTTACGTAAATTACAAAAAGAAAACTATTTTGTTTATGCCGCTTTTATGGATGGCGAAGATTACCAAAGAATAGATTATGCTAATAAAAAAGTTTTGGTTATTGGAAACGAAGGAAAAGGAATTAGTAATGTAGTAGAAGCTATTACAGATGTACGCGTAGGCATTCCGATGCAAGGGAAAGTGAATAGTTTAAATGCGAGTGTTGCTGCTGGTATTTTAATCTTTCAAATGAATAGGTGAATTTATGAATTACGAGGATTATTCTGATAGTGAACTTTATTCTTTAATTTGTGAATCGAATGAAGATGCCAAAGATGTTTTGTTTATGAAATACAAATACATTATTGATATTGTAATTAAAAAATATGCTTTCTCAGCAATGAAATTTGGTTTTGAATATAAAGATTTGTACCAAGAAGCATTGGTTGGGTTTACAGATGCTATTAATTCTTACCAAGAAGATAAAAATACGAGTATTGCTACTTTTATTACTTTGTGTGTAGAAAGAAGATTACAAAATGCTATTAAAAAAGCAGGAAGAATAAAAAATAAGATTCTTTTAGAGAGTTTATCCTTAGACCATGTATATGAACAGTATGAAATTCCTTTAAAAGAAGTGATTAGTGATAATAGTAGTCATGACCCTTTGGTTAATATTACCAAAGATGAAGAGTTTGATGAGTTGCTTTCTTTTATTGAGAAATCTTTGTCTACTAGTGAATATGAAGTGTATAAGTTGCTTATTTCGGGTTTGTCTTATCATGAGATTGCTAAGATTTTAGGAAAACAACCAAAACAAATTGATAATGCGATACAGAGAATTAAAAATAAAATTAAAGATATTTTAAAGATGCGGGAAAGTAATTGATTTTTAAAGAATTTTGTGTTAGATTATAAGTAATCAAGCACGAGAGTGTTTTTTATTTTGAAAAAAAGAGGAGTTTTTCATGAAAAAGAAAAAGGTTATAAAAAAGAATAAAGAAAAAAAACAAAAGACTGGTTTCTTGAAAGGAATCCGATTAGAATTAAAAAAGGTTACATGGCCTGCTAAAAAGGATGTTCTTAAATATTCTGTTGCTACACTTGTTTTTTGTATCGTTGTTGTAATATTCTTTCAAGTTCTTAATTTGGGATTGTCTGTTGTTAAAGGAGTGTTTAACTAATGGAAAAATTGTGGTATGTTGTTACAACTTATGTTGGACATGAAAATAAAGTAAAAGAAAAGCTAGAGGCTAGAACGGAATCTATGTCGATGCAAGATAATATTTTTCGCGTTATTATTCCTGAAACTACAGAAGTTGAAATTAAAGATGGTGTAAAAAAAGAAAAAACTAAGAAAACATTTCCGGGGTATGTATTTGTAGAAATGGTTATGAGCGATGAAGCATGGTATGCTGTACGTAATACTCCGGGAGTTACGGGATTTATCGGTTCTTCTGGTAAGGGTGCTAAACCAACTCCTTTGCTTCCTCAAGAAATTGACCGTATTTTAGTTAATATGGGAATGTCAAGAGTGGATATTGAAGCGGAATTAAAAGTAGGAGACAAAGTCAATGTTATCGATGGACCATTTAAAGGTATGATGGGTACTATCGATACTATCGATGTTGAGAATAACCGCTTGAATGTGTTGATTGATTTATTTGGACAAGAAACTCCAGTAGAAGTAGAGTTATTCCAAGTTAGTAAAGCTTAAGTACTCTTTATTAGGGTATTTTTTTCTTGTTTTTCTTTTCATTCTAAATTATAATAACTAGAAATGCTTAAGGGGGAGTTGTGGTATGAAAGAAGAACTTTATAGAAATTTAGTAAATCAACTTAAAAATTGTGATAAGAATTATTATTTGCAAAAAGATAAAAATGTATTTTTAAAGATAGAAGAAACGATTTGTTATGTTTTAAAATATAATTCTCTTCCAAAGAAGAATGTTACATTTCGTTGTGAAAATATAAGTGCTATAGAATGGATAAATCAGGTTAAAGATTATGAAGAACCTTTATATGTTGCTTTCTTTACTTTTGCAAATTCTTATACTCGAAATATTGATGTACTAAAACTTTGGCAATATAAATATGATGATTTTTATGCTTACGTTTTAGAAAATAAAAAGGTTCCCCTTGCTTATGAGAAAAGTTTTTTTGATGGAACCGATATGCGGAAATGGTACAACACACAACTTTATCGTTTGCAAGAGAAAAAAACTCCTTTGAATGATTCTCAAAAAGAATGTATGGCAAAACTTTTTGCTTTGTTAAAAAGTTTTGGAATTACGAATAAACTGATGCCTCCAATACCTATTTATAAATTATCTAATGATAAAAAGTTGAAGGAATTGTATTTGTTTGTAATAGAAAATAAAAAGATGCCATTGGAAACTGATAAATTTTCAGATGGAACTAAAATGATTCTTTTTTTGAACGATGTGTGGAATAAAAAAATCGTATTCAGTGAAAAGAAACAAGATTTGTTTAATCGATTGTTATTTTTTGTAGAGCGACATAAAAAAGATGAAGTTATTGGGAGAGTTAAATATAGTCAAAAACGTGATAATTTTAGTTATAAACCAAAAGAAAATTCTCCAGTGATTATCAAAAGTTCTATAAAAATAAAACCTGTTTTTAATTGTAACATAGAAATATTAAAAAAACCTTCTATGGGAAGTTATATGGCTTATTTTCGAAATTGCTTGCATTTGAAAATGAAAGATATGGCGAATTTATTACAAATACACTTGTATCATTATATTCATATTGAAAATAATCGTTATGTTGTTTCTTATTTTAGAAGAATGCAGTTTAAAGTATTATTAGATCGGTTTGAAAATAAAGATGCTGTTTTATTAGAAATGCAAAAAGTGCTAGATTTTTCTTTACAAATTGAAAATGAGTTAGAGTATTATTTAAATCAACTTGCAGCAATGTTACTACTTAATATTGGTGAAGAAAGAAAAGAAGCTTATCTGTTTGCTGAGAGGTATAGAATTCGAAAAGATGTTTTACCGAATCGAAAGTTTTCTTTATCTAAAAAAGTTTTATTATTTACAGATTTAGAAGGACTTGAAAAAATATCTTTACTAAATGATGAAAAACAAATGGTATTTATTCTTAAAAAAACTTTAAAGCAAGATATTTTAAGGGATACTAGTCATGGTGAATTATTAAATAAAACGAATATATGTTTAGGATTAAATTGTACATCTATTTCTTCTATATATGCTATTTCCGCAAACGAAGCAGAGCATTTTTTAGAATTTTATGAAAATTATCGATTAAGAAGTAATTTAACAAAAAGGCAAGTACTTTATTTGGATAACTGTTGTTACCTTTTGTCTTGTGTTTTAGAACCTGGGAAAGATTTTAGCTTTGAAGTCAGAAGATTTCAAACTATATTTGAAAAAACGACAAAAAGTATTTCTGATTTAATTGGATTTCAGCGAGACCACTTGGCTCATTCTTTAGTTCATAATTCTTTTTCTGCTAGTTTGATACAAAAGCTTATTACAGCGTTAGATAAGTTTGGTATTCCTTCAGACAATGAGGATTTTGTACGTTTTAAAACTTGCTTGTTAGAATACAATCAAATGCAATTGGTAAAAAAGAATTTTAAATAAGTTAATGCTTTTTTATATGACAAAAAGTAGTTGTAAAAACTCTTATTTTGTGCTATCATCTTAGGTGCAATCGCATATATTTATGTTAGATTGTATTGTTTAGTGGGAGGGAAATGCGGATTTGCCCAAGACCACTTACACGATAAAATATTAATTAGGAGGTGTTTTTCGTGGCTAAAGAAGTCGTAAAGAAAATAAAATTACAAATTGAAGCTGGTAAGGCGACACCTGCTCCACCCGTTGGAACATGTTTAGGACCTGCCGGAATTAATATTCAAGATTTCTGTTCTAAATTTAATGAAGCAACTAGAGATAAAATGGGAGATATTCTTCCAGTTGAAATTTCTGTTTATGAAGATAGAAGCTTTGATTTTGTTATAAAAACTGCACCTGCTGGATTCTTACTTAAAAAAGCTGCTAAGATTAGTAAAGGAAGTAAAAAAGGAGCAAATGAAGTTGTTGCTACTATTACTAAAGAAGACCTTAGAAAAATTGCAGAAACGAAATTGCCTGATTTAAATGCTTATGATGTAGAGGCTGCAATGAATATTATTGAAGGTACTGCCAGAAATATG
Organism: uncultured Bacilli bacterium; assembly: GCA_949025205.1. Lineage (GTDB taxonomy): Bacteria > Bacillota_I > Bacilli_A > RF39 > UBA660 > MGBC108787. Next base: position 9,409 of record CARMXJ010000010.1, read on the forward strand.
GGTATTGCTATTAAAGGTGTCAATGATGCTGAGCTTGCAGAACAAGCAAAAGAGGCACTTGCACATGAAGCAGAAATGGCTAAAAAAGATAAAGAACTAGCAGAAATGGAAGAAGAAGCGAAAGAACTTGCTAGCGGAAACGTAGAAGTTCCAGTAGCATCTGATGAAAACGAAGAAACTACAGAAGAATAATTATCATTATTTATAAATGAAAATAAATCCGCTAATAAACCACAGTTAGGAGGAAATTATGAAGAAGTTTGGAAAAAAATATGTGGAAGCTTCAAAAAATGTAGACAAAACACGTGAGTATTCTGTTACAGAAGCAATTAAATTGGTGAAAGAAACTTCAGTTACAAAATTTGATAGTACTGTTGATGTGGCTATTAAACTTAATGTTGACCCTAAAAAAGCTGACCAACAACTTAGAGGTTCTCTTGTTCTTCCAAATGGAACTGGAAAATCTAAAAAAATCTTAGTTATTGCTAAGGGAGCACAAGCAGAGGCTGCTAAAAAGGCTGGTGCTGATTATGTTGGAGATAAAGACATGATTGAAAAAATTCAAAAAGAGAATTGGTTTGATTATGATGTTATTATTGCAACACCAGACATGATGCCAGAACTTGGTAAAATTGGTAAAATTTTAGGTCCAAAAGGTTTAATGCCAAATCCTAAAACGAATACAGTGACTATGAATGTAGAAAGTGCTATAGAAGATGTTAAAAAAGGTATGGTAAGTTTTAAAACTGATACTTACGGAAATGTTCATAGTGTAATTGGAAAAGTTTCTTTTGATGAAGCGAAACTACAAGAAAATTTAGAATATATTATTACAACAATTTCTAAATTAAAACCCGCAAGTGTAAAAGGAAAATTTATTAATTCTATTACGATTGCTACTACAATGGGTCCTGGAATTAAATTAGATAAAAATTCTTTTGACATTTAAGGTGATTTTTAATATAATACATGCAGAAAAGCAAATTTACCAAAGACAGTAGGGAACTGATGTTTTAATTATCCTACCGAGGGAAATAGATTACTTATACTTATAAGCTCTTTTTCCCGTAAAAAGAGCTTTTCTAATGTTTAGATAGGAGGATTATATGGCAAGTCAAAAAGTTCTTAATGAGAAAAAAGCAGTTGTTGCTGAAATTACAGATAAAATTAAAAATAGTGAATCTGTAATTTTATTCCAATACCAAGGTTTAACAGTTGCTGATTTAAGTCAATTAAGAAATAAACTAAGAGAAGCAGATGCTGAAGTAAAAGTATATAAAAATACTTTACTTAAAAGAGCTGTAGATGATTTAAATCTTAGTTTAGATGGTTTTCTAGAAGGTCCAAATGCCATTCTTTTTGGTAAAAACTTACTAGAGCCAATCAAGGTTATTGCTGACTTTGCAAAAGAAAACGATAAACTTGATATTCGAGTTGGTATTATTAGTGGCGATGTAGCTGATATTAATACGATTCGTGAATATGCTAGCATTCCATCAAGAGAAGGATTACTTACTATGCTTGCTGGCGGTATGATTCAATATGTTAGAGATTTAGCTATAGGATTAAACCTATATGCTGAAGGGTTAGAAGAAAATAATTAATTAGGAGGAATTTAAAATGGCAAAATTAACAAAAGAAGATTTTATTAGTGCTTTAAAAGAAATGACTATTCTTGAAGTAAAAGAATTAGTTGATGCAATGAAAGAAGAATTTGGAGTAGACCCAAGTGCTGTTGCTGTTGCTGCTGCACCAGCTGGCGGAGCATCAGAAGATGCTGGTTCTGCAACTAAAACTGTAGTACTTAAGAGTGCTGGGGGAAATAAAATTGCAGTTATTAAACTATTAAAAGAAATTACTGGTCTTGGACTAGTTGAAGCTAAAGCATTAGCTGATAATGGTGGAAACATCAAAGAAAACGTTGCTAGTGATGAAGCTAACCAAATTAAAGCACAACTTGAAGAAGCTGGAGCAGAAATCGAATTAGCTTAGTGAATTAGGGTAGATTTACTACTCTTTTTTTATGTCTACATTTTTACTTGTAAAAAAATATTATGTTTTATATAATTAAAAATAGGTGAAGCATATGAAAAAAACAATAGTAACAATTTTAAAGGTAGCTATCTTAATTATTTTGTTTGCTTGGATAGTAATTGTGTTTACAGATTATTTTAGAGTGAGACAAAGTAAAGATCCAATGTTTTGTTTGTCAGAAGAAACGCATGATTATGCCGATGGATCAAATTACATATGTCATGGATTAGGATATAAGATGATTCGTTACAATCGAACTTGTCTTGCTGCTACTGAATTTGGGCCGTTTATTATAAAAGAAAGACAATGCGAATAGTTTATTTGCTAAATTAGCAGTCATACTATATAATATGATTTTGGTTGGTGATTGAAATGCATTTAATAAATAAACATGGATGGGCTTTAAATCAAATGATATTATATGGAGCAATATTATTGGTTGCACTCTTTTTTGTATCTTTTTTTGCATCACAGTTATCTGATGAATTTGGTGATGTTTTTAAAAATAGTATTACTTCTGGGAATACTTATTCTTCCATTGAAAGTGATCTTTCAAGTGCAGCACTTACCTATATGGAAAAATATTATAAAAGTGAAATAGGATTAGGTACAATTACAGTTACTACTGATAATTTAATGCGTTATGGAATTCTTCATGAAATGGATTTAGAAGTGGGGACAAAAGATTCATGTGAGGGATATGTATTGGTAAAAAAAGAGAAAGAAGATACTTTAAAAGCAGATGCTTTTATTACGTGCGCAAAGTATGAAACAGAGAATTATCAAAGTTGGAGATTAGGGGAGTAATAATGAATAAAATACAAAAATTTGGAATTGTTTGGGGCGTTATAGTTGTTATTATATTTGGTTTATTAATAGCTTTTGGTTTTCTATATAAAAACAAAAGTAAAGATTATAAAGAACTTGAAAAAAAATTAGTAGAAGCAGAAAAGAAGTATGCAGATGCTCATTTTGCATATCCAGATACTGGAGATATTTTAAAAACGGATTCTAAGACTTTAATCGAGGAAGGTTTTTTAGATAATCTGAAAGTAAATGATGAAGAATGTGTTGGGTATGCAATTGTAAGTCATACATCTACTGTATTTGATTATAAGGGATATGTAAGTTGCAATAATTACAAAACAAAAGGATATGAAAAATAATTTTGCTTGAAAGTAAAGATTAATGTTGTTTGAAACTATAAAAATCAATTAAAAACCATCCCTTTTAGAGGTGAATTCTTAATTCGGATGGTGCTTTTGAAGGGGATTCGGAGGAAGTAATAACTTATGTCCATTAGTTTGAAAATAAGAAAATTCATATTACAGAAGAAATACAGTCTAGCTATACGTATGTTTTATTTTGTGCAAAATCCTATACTAGGAAATTTGTAGAAACTGTTGTTTATGAAGATAAAAGCTCCTTTTAAACAAACGCGTTTTGTCTTTTGGCAATTATTATTTTGATTTTATGAAAAATATAGCATTTAAGAAAAATGAGATTTATGTTATAAAAAAGAGAAATACGAATATTTAAATATTGATGGATTTTTGAAAAAAGAATTTACTAAATACCTAGTTATTTTCACATAACTATTCAAAAAATTACTTGACTTGCATATGCTATGAGTGATATATTATTTATGATTTTAGATTTGGTTCTATCTTGGATAGAACCTAGTTTAATAGAATATTTGATACACCAGGGTGTGTGTTAATGAAAGGAGATATTATGGCTACAATTAATCAACTTGTTACTAACAAAAGAAAAAAGAAAACGAAAAAGAGTAAAAGCCCTGTTTTAAATGTAGGATTAAATACACTTGAAAGAAAACAAACTGATCAAAATAGTCCACAAAAAAGAGGAGTTTGTACTCGTGTAGGAACAAAGACACCTAAAAAACCGAACTCTGCGTTACGTAAGTATGCACGTGTTAGACTTTCTAATGGTAAGGAAATCGATGCATATATTCCGGGTGAAGGACATAACTTACAAGAGCATAGTGTTGTACTTGTACGTGGTGGACGTGTTAAAGACTTAATCGGTGTTCGTTATCACATTGTACGTGGAACACTTGATACACAAGGCGTTCAAAATAGAGCCCAAGGACGTAGTAAATACGGAACTAAAAAACCAAAGAAATAAAATATAAATAAAGGAGGAAAGTAAGATGCGTAAAAGAAGAGCAATTAAAAGAGATGTATTACCAGATCCAGTGTATAATTCAAAAGTAGTGACTAAACTTATTAATCAAATTATGCTAGATGGAAAAAAAGGTACAGCTCAAAAAATTCTTTATGAAGCATTTGATATTATAAAAGAAAAAACTGGTAAAGAACCAATTGATGTTTATAATGCTGCACTTGAAAATGTAAAACCTGCACTTGAAGTTAAGTCTCGTCGTGTTGGTGGGTCTAACTACCAAGTACCATTAGAAGTAAGCGATGATAGAAGTCAAGCATTAGCACTTCGTTGGATTGTTAATTATGCAAAATTAAGAAATGGTAAGGGAATGGCTATTAATTTAGCTAATGAACTTATGGATGCTGCTGAAGGAACTGGTGGCGCAGTTAAAAAACGTGAAGATACTCACAAAATGGCTGAAGCAAATAAAGCATTTGCTCACTATAGATGGTAGGAGGAATTTATGGCAAGAGATGTCTCTATAGATAAAATTAGAAATATTGGGATTATGGCCCATATCGATGCTGGTAAAACAACTACTACAGAGAGAGTGTTATTTCATACAGGAATAACACATAAAATTGGAGAAACCCATGATGGGGAATCTCAAATGGACTGGATGGACCAAGAAAAAGAAAGAGGTATTACCATTACTAGTGCAGCAACTACTGCTCACTGGAAAGGATATCGTTTAAATATTATTGATACTCCAGGACACGTAGACTTTACAATTGAAGTACAACGTTCTTTAAGAGTACTTGATGGAGCTGTTGCTCTAATCGATGCTCAAGCAGGTGTAGAACCTCAAACAGAAACTGTTTGGAGACAAGCAAATGAATATAAAGTACCAAGAATGATTTGTGCTAATAAAATGGACAAATTAGGAGCAGATTTTTATTTCAGTTTAGGAACTATTAAAGATAGATTGGGTGCAAATGCTGCTGCTATTCAACTTCCTATCGGAGCAGAAAGCGAATTTAATGGAATTATTGACTTAGTAACAAGAAAAGCTTATCAATATGATGGAAAAGAAGCAGAGGAACCAATTGAAATTGAAATTCCTGCTGATATGAAAGATAAAGTGGAAGAATATAGAACGACACTTATTGAAGCTGTTGCAGACTCTGATGAAGAACTTATGATGGCTTATCTTGATGGACAAGAAATTACAGTAGAAGTACTTAAAGCTGCTATTAGACGTGCTACATTGGCAGTACAATTCTTCCCAGTATTATGTGCTACTGCACTTGGTAATAAAGGAATTAAATTAATGCTTGATGCTGTTATTGACTATTTACCAGCACCAACAGATGTAGAAGCTATTGACTGTACAGACAAAAATGGAAACGATGTAAAACGTCATCCAAGTGATTCTGAACCATTTACAGCACTTGCATTTAAAATTATGACTGACCCATTTGTTGGAAGACTTTCATTCTTCCGTGTGTATTCAGGAGTATTAAAGAGTGGTTCTTATGTTTTAAACTCTACTAAGGGTGAAAAAGAAAGAATTGGCCGGATCCTTCAAATGCATGCAAACCAAAGAAAAGAAATCACAGAAGTATATGCTGGAGAAATTGCTGCTGCAGTAGGTTTAAAAAATACAACAACTGCTGATACACTATGTGATGAGAAAAATCCATGTATTATGAAAGGTATGGAATTTCCAGAACCAGTTATTGACATTGCGATTGAACCAAAAAGTAAAAATGACCAAGATAAAATGGCAATTGCGATTGCAAAACTAGTAGAAGAAGACCCAACCCTTCGTGTTAAAACGGATACAGAAACAGGTCAAACTGTATTATCTGGAATGGGAGAACTTCACTTAGATATTATTGTTGACCGTATGAAACGTGAATTTAATGTTGAATGTAACAAGGGTAGACCTCAAGTTGCTTATCGTGAAACAATCACCCAAGCTGGTGAATGTGAAGGTAAATACATTAAACAATCTGGTGGACGTGGACAATATGGACATGTTTGGATTAAATTTGAACCAAATCCTGAAAAAGGATATGAATTTGTGGATGCTATTGTTGGTGGAGTTGTTCCTCGTGAATATATTCCAGTAACAGACAAAGGATTACAAGAAGCTATGGCTGGAGGAATCCTTGCCGGTTATCCACTAGTAGATGTTAAAGCAACATTATTTGATGGTTCATACCACGATGTCGATTCAAGTGAAATGGCATTTAAGATTGCTGCATCTATGGCTTTAAAAGAAGCGAAAAATAAATGTAAACCAGTTCTTCTAGAACCAATCATGAAAGTAGTTGTAGATGTTCCAGAAGAATATATGGGTAATGTTATGGGAGACCTTACTAGTCGTAGAGGACGTCCAATGGGACAAGAATCTATTGGTAATACTTTAAGAATTATTGCAATGGTACCACTATCTGAAATGTTTGGTTATGCAACGGATTTAAGAAGTAATACCCAAGGTCGTGGAAACTTCCAAATGGAAAAAGATCACTATGAAGAAGTTCCAAAATCAATTGCTGAAGAAATCATAAAGAAAAACAGCATTAACTAAAAATAATACTTGAAAATACTTCAAGCATTAGATAAAATAGAATAGTAAATTGAAAGGAGAAAAAACGATGGCAAAAGAAAAATATGATCGTTCAAAAGAACACGTTAATATTGGTACTATTGGACACGTTGACCATGGTAAAACAACATTAACTGCTGCAATTACAAAATACTTTGGTAAATTTGTTGATTATGCTGATATCGACAAAGCGCCAGAAGAAAGAGAAAGAGGTATTACAATTAATACGGCTCACGTTGAGTATGAAACTGAAAAACGTCACTATGCTCACGTAGACTGCCCAGGACATGCCGATTATGTTAAAAACATGATTACTGGTGCTGCACAAATGGATGGTGCTATCCTTGTAGTATCTGCTGCAGATGGACCAATGCCACAAACTAGAGAACATATCTTGTTATCTCGTCAAGTTGGTGTACCTAAAATTGTTGTATTCATGAACAAATGTGATCAAGTAGATGATCCAGAATTATTAGACTTAGTAGAAATGGAAATTAGAGAATTATTAGGAGAATACAATTTCGATAGCGAATGTCCTATTATCCGTGGTAGTGCTCTTAAAGCTCTTGAAGGTGATGAAGCAAATGCTCAAGCTATTCGTGACTTAATGGCTGCTGTTGATGATTATATCGACTCTCCAGTTAGAGATACTGATAAACCATTCCTAATGAGTATTGAAGATGTATTTACAATTTCAGGACGTGGAACTGTTGTTACAGGACGTGTTGAACGTGGACAATTAAATCTTAATGATGAAGTTGAAATCGTTGGTCTTAGAGATACACAAAAAACTGTTTGTACAGGTATTGAAATGTTTAGAAAACAATTAGACTTTGCACAAGCAGGAGACAATGCCGGAGTATTACTTCGTGGTGTTGCTCGTGATGAAGTTGAACGTGGACAAGTACTTGCTAAACCTGGAAGCGTTACTCCACATCATAAATTCAAAGCAAGTGTTTATGTACTAAGCAAAGAAGAAGGCGGACGTCATACTCCATTCTTCTCAAACTACAGACCACAATTCTATTTCCGTACAACAGATGTTACTGGTGTTATTGAACTTCCAAGTGGAGTTGAAATGGTAATGCCTGGTGATAATGTTGATATGACAGTAGAATTAATTGCTCCAGTTGCTCTTGAAAACGGTACAAAATTCTCTATCCGTGAAGGTGGACGTACTGTTGGTGCTGGTGTAGTTTCTGAAATTATTGAATAATAATTAAAGCTAAAATAGTTAAAGCGAATGTTCTTCGCTTTTTCTTTTGGGCTAAATATGGTATATTATTTAAATAAGATTTGGTGAAGTTGATGAAAAGATTAAAGAAATCAAAACATAATGTGCGCATTTTTTGTCTTTTTCTCCTTTTAGTATTTGTATTTTTTAGTGTTTTTTATGATAAAGATACAAATGAAATTCCTTTTCTTTTAAATACTAAAGTTAAAGAAGAAAAAGAACGTGAAGAAGCATTAAAAAGACAAAAATTAGAAGATTATTCTACTTGTTTAAATAAAGAGTATTCAAGTGAAGAATTAACAGAGGAAATTATTAGTAAAAAGCAAGAAGTGGATAACTTAATTGTAAGAAATAAATATAAAGCAAGTGTTTATTTTGAAGATATAAATACTGGATTTATTTATACTTATCAACCTAATACTAGTTATTATGGAGCAAGTTTAATAAAACTTGTAGATGCTCTTTATTTGATTAATAAAGCGATTGATGGAAAGATTAATTTAGATACGGAAACGGTTATTTATACGGAAGCCTATAAGAAGGCTTATAGTAGTGGTATGGCTACGCATAAATATGGAGATGCAGTGTCTTTACGTGATTTAATTACTTATGCCGTTGCGGTAAGCGATAATTCAGCACATATGATGCTTTATGATTATATTGGAAGAGAAAATTTAAAGGCTTACGGGCAAAGCTTAGGGGCAAAGTATATTATGACTGGGAGTGATACGTTTGGAAATCAATCTGCAGCAGATACGAATCTTTATTTAAAAGAAGCTTATCGCATTATAACAGAGAATGAAGAATATGGTTCTTTTTTAAAAATTATAATGGACAATAACGTACGGAATTCTTTTAATACTAATACGATAAAAATATACCATAAATATGGTGCATATGATATATATTATCATGATATTGGGTTAAGCTTGGAAGAGCATCCTTATGCAATATCTATATTTACTTTACATGAAAATAAGAATTATAAAGAAGTAGTACAGAATATTCACACTAAAGTAAGAGAGCTACAAGACTTGTTTTACACTGTTCGTGAAAATACTTGCCGTATAGAAATATATGGAGGATAGTATTTTTGTTATAAAATGAAAAAGAAGTGAGTAAAGATATATCACTTCTTTTTTATATCTGTTTTGTTAAATATTTTGGCTAATTTTCCTGATTTTAACATAGATTTGTAAATGTTATGTTTAATTACTAAATCATATTCTCCGATAAATTCGTAAACATTAGGTTTGAATCCTAATTTAAATTCATTAAGTCCTTTGTATGGATTTTCTTTTGTAAAGTCTCCAGTCATTCCATTTAGATCAGCAAAATCATAGTATTTTTGATAATATTTTAATATTTCATAATGTAAAAAATAATTTGGGTTAAATTTTTTATATTTTTTATCATAGCCACTGATTACGATATTTATTCTATTTTTATATTTAACGACTAAGGCGCCAGCTATGTAAATTTTAGAAGATATACTTGTTGTATTTTTAGCATTTATTACATCATTTTTATAGGATAAAAGTTTTTTATCAGAATTCATTTTTTTATTTAAATCTTTTTCTGTTTTCTTATGCATTAAAATATTTGCTAATTCTTCATTGTCATTTAGTTCTTTTTCATAACTATTTTTAGCATTTATTAAATATTCCTTTGTATCAATGCTTACTAAAAATAAATCAACATTATTAGCTTTAAAAAAAATATTATAATAATCTTTGTAATACATGGAGTCCTTGTTTCTTTTTCTCTTTATGAAATCATATAGAATATCTATTCCGCCACGATCGGCGATTTCTATTTTTAAACCTTTTTCTATTCCTCTTTTAATTTTATTTCTAGTGTTTTTGTTTAAGTCTTTTATGTTAAATTTTTTTAAATTTACAATTCCATTGTATCTTGGAACCATCGATTCAAAATAAAGATTGTCTTTTAATTTTACATATCCCAAATCAATTAAATTGTTTTTAATTTCTATATTTTGATTGTATATTTTTTTCGATGTTTTGGTGTTTATTTCTGCAATTGCAATTTCAGGATTTATTTTAATAAAAACAACTCTTTTTCTTTGGTAATATAAGACTAAGTGATCTGTAAATTCTTTTAACAAATCTTTATTAAAATAATCTATGATAAATCCTTTTGGAGCATAGCCATATTTATAGCCCAAAGTGAGTTTTTTTATAAGTATTAGAGAAGCAGCATATACTTTATTGTATTCATCTACAGATCCAATAAATTCGTAGTCAAACCCATTTTCAGCCATTAAAAGTGCATAGTTTGTAGTTTGGTAGTGATTTCTTAATGGATGATTTTCTACGAAACGTTCATATTCTTCAATTGTAAGCTCTCTTATATGCATGCTATCCCTCTTTTACGATTTTTTATTATATCATAAGATAAAATGGATGCAAGAGATTATTTGCTTTTCACGATTATTTTTTTAGCATCCAAATTTGCAAAAAATATTGGAATACGTTATAATAAGCGCAAGGTGATTTTGTATGAAAATCGATACAGTAGATTTAAAAAATATTGCAGTAAGGCAAAGTCAGTATCCAAGTAATAGTTGTCCAGAGTTTTTATTGGTTGGCAGAAGTAATGTTGGTAAGTCTAGTTTTATAAATACTCTAATAAATCGTAAAAATTTTGCAAGAACAAGTTCTAAGCCCGGTAAAACGCAAACTTTAAATTTTTATTTTGTAAATGAAGCTTTTTATTTGATTGATGTTCCTGGTTATGGTTATGCTAAGGTTGATAAAGTAACTACTAAAAAGATGGGTATGATGATTGAAGAATATATTAAAAATAGAGAAGAATTAAAACATGTTTTTATGTTAATTGATTATCGTCATAAACCAACTGAAGATGATGTACTTATGTATAATTTTTTAAAGTACTATAATTTAAAAATAACGATTGTTGCTACTAAATATGATAAGGTAACGAAGAATAATCGTTCCAAACAAGATAAATTAATTGTTGATACTTTAAAATTAGGGGAAAATGAAACCTTTATTCCTTTTTCCACAATTACTAAAAAGGGACGCGAAGAGATTTATGAAATTTTAGAAAGTTATTTATAGATTTCTTGCCTTTTTATAGGAAATATGTTAAATTAAGTAGCGAATGGATGTGAAAGCATGTTAGAAAATATTTTGTTAGTTGTGTCAATTTTGTTAATTGCTATTGTATTGTTACAAAGTAATCGTGCAAGTGATTCAGGGCAAATTATTACAGGTGGCAACGAAAGTTTATTCCAAAATACAAAAGAACGTGGTCTTGAACTTTTAGTAAGTCGTATTACTTTAATTTTGGGAATTATTTTCTTTGTTGTTTCGTTTATTCTATTTGTAAAATAAGCTATATAATTTGCAGAGGGTTTTATTTATGAAATTAGTCGTTTTACAAGAACAATTTGATAGAATTATACAAAAGGGATATAATGAGGGACTTACAATACAAGATTATAGTCGTTTAAAAATAATGCAAAAGAATATTGATACGTTCTTATGTGCTCATCAACAATCTTGGTGTGATTTATATGAAGAAATGGATTCTCTTTTAAATAAAATGTATCGTAGTTCTTTGTTTCATATTGTAAGTGAAGAAAATATATCTTACATACAGAAACATGCTCATTTGCTTCCTTTAGTTCTTGCTAATAATAAAAATGCTTTCAAAATATGTGGAAGCAATTTGTATTTTTGTTGTCCTTTTCATGAAGAAAAAACACCGTCTTTTCGTGTAAATGTTTTATCTAATTTTGGTTCTTGTTTTGGATGTGGAGAAAAAGTGAATTCATTTTCTTATTTAGAAAATTATGAACATTTGAAATTTAGAAATACTATTTTGTTGTTGGCGAAGATTTATTTATTTGATATTAAAATACAAAATTCTAAAATGGAAAAGCTGGCTTTTCAATACCAAGAAGCTATTGTAAGTTCAGTATATGCAAGTGTTTTAAATGATTTACAAGAAAAATCGGAAGATAAAGGTATATTTGCAGAAATGATTGAAACTCGAGAAAGAATAAAAAAAGGTGAATATGATTCAAATTTTGTTTATAAGGAACCAGAAAGAGTTTTGTATTTAAAATAAAAGAAATTGTCAATTTTAAGTGGGAAAGTGTTAACTTTCTTTTTTTTTGCCTGTTTGTGGGGTATAATAAAATAAGAATGGTGATAGCATGAATAAAAAAGGATTTACCTTAATTGAACTTATTGCAACAATAGGAATAATGGTTTTAATTGGAGTAATTATAATTAGTAACATGTCTGGTCTTTTTAGTAAGCAAAATGATGCTGATTATGAAGCTTTTAAGAAAAAATTAGAAGATTCAGCATGCATATATGTAGAAACAAAATTTTCTTCTACACAAAGAAGCAATTGTAAATCACATGGATGTACAATTAGTGTAGATAATTTAATTACCAATGGTTATATTGAAGACAATTTAAAAGACCCTTCAACGGGAGAATTAGTAACAAAGAACAAAAACAAATACAAAGTGAATGTACGATGGGTTAATAATGAAAAAACTTGTACAATAAATGGCTAGGAGGAAAGATAAATGAAAGAAGATGTCATACAAATACTTGAAAATGTGCATGAAGCCAAAGAAGCAATAGAAATTAATGATATGCTTGGACTTAAAAGTGCAGAGGAATATCGTGATTTAATGAGTGTTTTAGAGGAACTTGTAGAGGAATACATAGTTTATAAAACGAAAAAAGAAAAATATTTGCTTTTAAAAAATTGTCCAGGAATTAAAATTGGAAAGCTTACGGTGAATAAAAAAGGATATGGATTTGTCCTACTTGAAAAAGAAGATGATTTATACATTGCAAGTGATAATTTAAATGGTGCTATTCATGATGATGTTGTGCTAGCAGAAATTATTCGAAGTGGTGTGAAAAAAGAAGGAAGAGTCTTAAAAGTTTTAAAACGAGAGATTAATGACATGGTTGGTGAAATTGTTGTAAAAGACAATAAAATGTTTGTTGATTTGGATGATGATAAAAAAGATATTGATTTGGTTTTGAAAAAAGAAAGTTTTTGTAATTGCGTTCCAGGCCATAAAGTGGTTGTAAAATTAGTAAAAGAGCTTGGCCCCAAAAGATATTTAGCAGAAGTAACTCGAATTTTAGGCCATAAAGATGACCCAGGCGTGGACATATTATCTATTGCTTATAAGTATGCGATTGAAACCGAATTTAGTGCAGAAGTAGAAGAAGAGCTTTTAGACATTCCAACGGAAGTCGATAAAGCGGATTTAATTGATAGAGTCGATTTAACAAACCAAGAGATATTTACTATTGATGGGTCTCATACAAAAGATATCGATGATGCCATTAGTTTGGATTTTGAAAACGGCTTGTATGTTTTAGGCGTTCATATTGCAGATGTATCGCATTATGTAAAAGAAAATACGGCGCTTGGAGATACTGCTATGATGCGTGGTACTTCTTGTTATCTTGCAGATACGGTTATTCCGATGATTCCTCATAAATTATCCAATGGGATTTGTTCTTTAAATGAAGGCGTTATTCGTCTTACTATGAGCTGTGTTATGAAAATTGATAAACGTGGAAAAGTAGTTAGTTATGATATTTTTCCAAGTTATATTAAAAGCCGTAAGAAAATGACGTATGATGCTGTAAATGATATTATTATGCGTGATATTATCGCTCCTGGATATGAAGAGTTTACCTCTACTTTAAAGAAAATGAATGAACTTGCTCATATCTTACGAAAGGAAAAAGAGTCGCGCGGTTATATCGATTTTGATTTAGATGAAGCAGAAGTTGTACAAGATGAGACGGGTAGAGCTATCGATATTGTAAAAAGAGAACGAGAAGATGGCGAAAAATTAATTGAAGATTTTATGATTGCAGCAAATGAAACGGTAGCTAGTCACATTTATAACATGGATTTACCTTTTATTTATCGTGTACATGGTACTCCAAACAATGAAAAAGTGGATGATTTTGTAAATTTAGTTAAACTCTTGGGGTATGATTTGCAAACAAAAGTAACAGATTTAACTCCAATAGCGATGCAAAAATTATTAGATGAACTTTCCGATAAGGAAGAGTTTGCGATTCTTTCTAGTATGCTTTTACGAAGTATGAAAAAAGCGGAGTATAGTAAAGATAACATTGGGCACTTTGGACTTGCGAGTAAAGCTTATACCCATTTTACAAGCCCTATTAGAAGATTTCCGGATTTAACTGTACATCGCTTATTAAAAAAATATTTGGTTGAAAAAGATTTGTCAATGTCTACTATTAATTATTATGATAATGCTCTTGTAGAAATTGCAGAACATTCTAGTGAAAAAGAAGTAGCAAGTGTCAATGCTGAACGAGACGTATTGGATATGAAAATGGCTGAATATATGGAGAGTCATATCGGTGAAATTTACGATGGTATTATATCAACGGTTACCAATTTTGGCTTTTTTGTAGAACTACCTAATATGGTAGAAGGTCTTGTGCATGTCAATACTTTAAAAGGAGATTTTTATAACTACATTCCAGAGAAACTGGCTTTGATTGGAAGTAATACCAAAATACAATACCGTATCGGGGATAAAGTAAAAGTAAAGGTCATTGCTTCTAGTAAAGCAACGGCGATGATTGATTTTGAAATTGTAAAAGAAGAGAGAAAGATGCAAGATGGAAATCAAGAATAAAAAGGCTTACTTCGATTATTTTATTGAATCGGAATTAGAAGCAGGTATCAGTCTTTCTGGAACAGAAATTAAAAGTATTCGTAATGGTTCCGCTCAATTAAAAGATAGTTATGTTATTATCAAAAATAACGAAGCATATGTTCTTAACATGTTTGTGGGGCGTTATGAAGAAGGCAATCAGTTTAATCATGAAGAAGCACGCACCAGAAAACTTTTGCTTCATAAAAAAGAGATACGTAAGTTAAAAGAAGCAAGTAGTAAAGATGGCTATAGTATAGTGCCACTTAAAGTGTATATAAAACATGGGTATGCTAAACTTTTAATTGGAGTAGCTAAGGGTAAGAAAATGTATGATAAACGAGCTGTTCTTAAAAAGAAAGAAGAAATGCGAGAAGCACGTAAATATAGTTAATTTTGTTGTTTGAAATGTGATATAATACAGCAAATAGGTGGTTTATTATGAGAAAAAGAATACATTTGACAAAGCAGAAAAAAAGAATTTTAATTGTTTTTTTTAGTATTTTGCTTTTTGTTGGATTAATTTTTACAGTACCTACTTTTTTTAAAAAATTTGATTTGCAAATTTTAAATAAGGAACCTGAACCAGAAATAGTGCTTCCTAAATTAAAAATACTTGATTTAGATAGTAATACGAGACCGGTTGCTGTCATGATTAACAATCACAATCAAGCAAGAAAATATCATGCTGGTTTACAAGATGCTTATATGGTTTATGAAATGATTGTAGAAGGTGGACTTACCAGACTGATGGCTCTTTATAAAGACGCTTCTACTCAAAAGATTGGAAGTATCAGGAGTGCAAGACATTATTATTTGGACTATGCTCTTGAAAATGATGCGATTTACATGCATTGGGGTTATAGTGAATATGCTATGAACGATATAAAAAATTTAAATGTCAATCATATTGATGGTATGGCTTATGGCAACAAGTATTTTTGGAAAGATAAGTCTTTAAGGATTGCAACAGAACATACAGCGTTTTCTAGTATGGATAAAATTAATCAAGGAATTAGTGATTTAAATATACGAAATACAACTAATGTAGAACCTTTGCTTCATTATAGTATTGATGCGATTGATTTAAGTAGTATGGAAGGGGCTATTCCAGCAAATCAAGTGGTGATAAAATATTCAGGAAGTATGACTACTTCTTATGAATACGATGCGGAACTTTTACAGTACAAAAGAAGTGTAAATAATGCTCCTCATATGGATTATGAAGGAAATTTTCAATATACTACAAAAAATATTATTACGTATCAAGTGAAAAATACAACGATTCGTGGCGATGCAAAAGGAAGACAAGATTTAGCCAATATAGGAAGTGGGGAAGGCTATTTTATATCTAATGGTTATGCTGTTCCTATTATATGGGAGAAAAAATCTCGAACTTCTAAAACAGTTTATAAATTAAAAAATGGAACAGAATTAAAGGTAAATGATGGAAACACTTATATTCAAATACAACCAGTTGGACAAACACTTACGATTTCATAACTTAATGTAAAATCACATAAGTTTAATAAGGAGGAATTTTAATGCAAACTTTTATTGATTTTTTAGTAAATAATTATTTATGGTTTTTAATTATTTCTTTGGTTTTGGTATTTGCTTTGATTGGATATTTAGTTGATACGAGTGAGGCACCAAAAAAGACAAGAAAAAAAGAAGTAATAGAACCTATGGCTACTTCTTTGGATATGAATATGAATAATCAAACAAACACAAGTGTAGATAATACTGTAGTGAATACAACTATAGAACAAGAACCAATAAATACTATAGTACAAGATGCTCCTGAAACAGAATTATTAGAAGATATTGATTAGTAGGCTTAATGCCTATTTTTTCTTTTCTATTAATTCGATTTTTTCTATATCATAAAATCCAATTAAATAATTATGTTTTTTTATTCCCCTTATAATAGGTAACTTCTTTTGTTCTTCTGTGAGATTCCCTAAAATAGATCCTCCAATATTGCCAGGTTCAGGTATACTTTTAAAAGAATTACATATATCGCATTTTAAAATATTGTGATATTCTAGGTTTCCATTTGGACTTTTTTCTTCTAAAATATAAGGTAAGATAAAATTGTGTTTGTGTTTATTGATTCCTTTTTCTATCCATATTGTATCTCTTTTGATAATTTTTCTTAATTTTAAGTGTCCCATATTTTCTCCTTAGTTTTGATTTGGTAGTTTAATAGTATTAAAAAAATAATAATAAACTACAAAATAAGAATACAACCTTTCTCTTGATGTATCTTAAAAAATAATTAAAAATGTAAATTTATAGGGTATTTTTTAACTAGTTTTTTTAATCTATATTTATATGAATTAGTGAATACTTGTATTTTTTTAATCTTTGTTTATTTTAAGTGTAATATATCCACTTATTAATCCAAGTATTCCATATATTACAATTATAAGTAACATTATTACACAATTTTTTAAACTATCAGGACTTAAGCCAACACCTAATGATGAGAATGTCATGGATATACCGACAAAAATACCACTAATTGAATTTAAATAAAGTTTTTTTAATTTTTCAAAATAAATAGAAATAAAATTAATAATTCCTGTTGCTAATATAGAAGAAAAAGCTACTCCTAAAATAGTCAAATTCATTATATTGTTTAAAATATTTCCTAAATTAATAATTATAATGGCAAGTAAAAATCCAATTATATATCCAGGTACTGCTCTTATTCTTTCATCAGTAGTGGAGCCGAAAAAAACTGTCCAACTAACGAAACTTATCCATACAAATGAACCATCTATTGGTAAAAATTTTGTTATTATACCATCAATTAAAACTAGCATGCCTGCAATTATACCAATTGATACCGCCTTTTTAGTTAACTTTTTCATTTTAACTCCTCCTCGTAATTTGAAAATAAAGGTTATAGAAATCATAATCTTCTTTATTTTGAGAACATTTTCATTAGACATCTTGCGAAACTAAAATACCATATTCAGAAAACAGAAAATATGGTATTTTTATAATGGTGAATAATAATTGAAGTACGAAGAATTAAAGGGATTAAATGATACGAAATTTAAAAGAGCAGTAGGAGTAAAAAGAGAAGTGTTTGAATTTCAGGTGGCGATATTAGAAGAAGAACAAAATAAAAAACATAATCATGGTGGTCGTCCACCAAAATTAAAAATACCAGATGTGTTATTGCTAATGTATGGATATTTAAGAGATTATAATACATTCCTAAAACTAGGAATGTATTTTGGCATTGATGAAAGCAATGCTTATCGTTGGATGATTTGGTCTCAATCTGTACTAGAAAAATATATGACAGAAGATTTTGATATAACAAAACTTGATAAAACTAAAGAATATATAGTAGATGTTATGGAATGTGCGATAGAAAGGCCAAAAATCCAAGAAATACAAAGAGAATACTATTCTGGAAAAAAGAAAAAACATACTATGAAGATTCAACTTATTATAGAAGAAGATACTAAAAAAATTGTATATGTTGCCTTTGATAAAGGAAGCGTTCATGACTTTACTTTATTTAAAGATACCCAAAACATGGATAAAGAAATACCTATGCTTGCAGATAGTGGATACCAAGGTTTAAATAAGATTCTTTCTAAGTGTTTAACACCAAAAAAGAAATCAAAGCTTCATCCACTTACCGAGCAAGATAAGGATTTGAATCATTTGATTTCCAGTATAAGAATAGCAATAGAACATGTTAATAGTCAATTAAAAATTTTTAGAATCTTATCAGAACGCTATAGAAATCGTAAACACACTTTTATTTCTAGAGCACTTTTCCTGTGTTCTCTTTACAATTTTTGCTTAGATATTTAGTTTCGCAAGATGTCTATTAGTTCCTCGTATCATTATTGTAGTTAATTTAATTTAATTTTGCAAGATATCTAATGCAGAATTTCATTAGAAGAACAAATTTTTTATTTTTTACCTCTACTTGCTGTAACTTCATTATCAAAGTTTTCTAAATCAATATCTGCAAAGTTAACCTCTTTTGCATTATCAATATAATTGTTGATTATATCCTTAATTATTAAAAGTTCTTTATTTTTTATATTAATTAGTAATTTCCCTTTTAACTTTAAGAAATCTTCAATTGTTATATCAAATAGAACTAAAGCTACATTTATTTGGTCCATTAATTCCATCGAATTTAAAATTGTTTTTATACCAGACATGGATATGGTAAATTCATCAGTATTTCTTGTAGCCAAATAGGCATAAAAATTTAAATTTCTCTTTTCTATTTCTTCTCTAAGGTGTTTTATTTTTTCATTTCTTTCTATCTTGAGACTAGATATACTATTTCTAATTTCACGTTGTTTACTACTAAATACCATTGGGTCAAATGAAACTCGATTCTTTGGGTCTAAGTATTCGCCATAATTTATTAATTTTCTACCATATAAAGTTTGTATTTCTTGGTTTGTTTTTAAATAATATTCTGAAAAATCATCAAATGCCTTAGCTCTTCTTTCTAACTCTGATAATTTATTTCTAATACTTCGTTGTTGTGCATAAATTTGATTTACCGAAATTTTTCCTCTTTTTCCTTTTAATTTTTCTTTTGTTGTTTCAATTGTTCTATTATATTGATTAAATTTTTTCTCTATATCTTCTAAAAATTGCATATGTTCATCAAATGCTTTAATGTCTCTTGAAAGTGTATCTAAACTTTTTCTAATGTTAGATTCCAATTTTGAAAAAAAATCGGCAGTTATTACACCTCTCCTAGAAATTTCTGTATATTGACTAATATTTTTAAATGAAAATCCATATTGTTTTATTTCTTTTTTCGCTTCTTCATAAAATATTAAAAAATCATCGAATGCTTGTATGTTCCGTTTTAAATCATTAAGTTGTTTTACTATTCTTGATTTTTTATTGTAAAAACTATCGAATGATTCAAGCAAAGACCAACTTGATTTAAGAGTGGCTACTTTTTCGTCTTTCAACGATTTATTATATTTATTAAATTCAGGCTCCATCTCATCTAAAAATTTAATGTAGTCTTTGCGTTCTTTATTATATCTTTCTATATCATCTCGAAATAGTGCATAAAGAATCGCATCGGCATTTGCTGAGGTATTAGTGGTTTGACTTGTAGGATTATAAATTCCCATATCATATTGCTTTCTTTTTTGGGAGTCACTTAGTACCGCATAAGCTTCGCTAATTTCTTTAAATTTTATTTCTGCTTCTTTGTTATCAGGATTATTATCCGGGTGATATTTTATGGCTAAATTTTTGTATGCTGTTTTTATTTCTTCTTCTGATGCATCTTTTGAAACTCCCAATATTTCATAATAGTTTTTATTCAAAATTTATCACCTCAACTTATAACCACAATATATATTGACTTCTTCTGTAAATACTGTTTTGATATTAGGAAACTAATAAATTTTAGGCCTTGACAAGTCTAAAAAACAAACTATTTTTTTATTTGTAAAAATTATAAAATAAGAAAATACTGTTAAACATGATTTAAAATATTTTTAATTACATAAAATATATCTTCTCTTGCTTTATCTAAATTATATATATCTTCTTGTTTTTTTTCAATTATATGATTATACCAGTTAATATTTACTCTTAAAGTATAAAATAAATGATTTATGTCATTTTCATATTGAGAATAATATTTATCTACAAGTAAATGAAAAACCTTAGACATATTTTTACAGTTAATAATTCTTGATATATCCATTAAAGGATCTCCAATTTTAAAATCATCATAATCTATCAAGTATAAACTATTATCTTCTTTATTAATACAAACATTCAAAGGAGTAACATCTGCATGAATAAATGTTGTTTGAAAATCAATATATTTTGTTGATGATTCTTCTAATTTTTCTAGTAAGGTTTTTTTTACATCATTTGTAATAAGATTTTGTTTATATATATTTATTATTTTATCACTTATTTCTGAAAAATAGTAATCTTTCCAGTCTTTATAACCATTTGTACTAAAATCAACATATTCTTGTTTAATTGAATGAATATTATCAAGAATATTTTTTAATTGTAATTCATAATCATTATTTTCTAAAGTACTATCAATTTTTACCAAATCCATTCCAATTCCATTGCCAAAGTAATCCAAAATTAAAACTTTATTATCTTTTGACAAATACTGGAACCCTATAATCTTTTTAAAATTATCGCCTAATATCGCTATTTTATTAATATAAGGCTTTATTCTTTCTTCCGATAAAATTAGAGTATAGTATTTTCCTTTCATTTTTAACTTAAATTTTGAATTTCGTCCATAATCTTGAATATTAAATATTTCAAATTCTTTTCCTTCAAAAAAACTATATTTTTTTAATGATTCTTTTATTTCAAACAAATGTATCTACCTCATCCATCGTAATTATAAAATAAAAAATTTTAATTTACAAGACATTTATATTTATCATTAATTTTTTACTTGAAATTAAAATATTCTATATGTAAATTCGACTATATCGAATAAAAAATCAAAATTGGTGGACCTGACGGAGTCAAAAACAAACTATTTTGTCTTTAGTTGTGGATTTGCATTAATTATAAGGTTATAACATACATAGGCTATCATTTTTCTAATAAATTGACTCAATTAATTCATAGGTTATATCTTCAACACTATTAACAACACACAAATCTATGTTATCTACTTTTAAACTTTTAGAGTTAACAAAGATAGTATTAATACCATTTTCTTTTGCTTTCTCGATATCTAAATATAAATCATCGCCAATCATGATACATTCACCGGGTTGGTAAGAGCCACAAGCCTTTAAATATATATCGTTATTTGGTTTAATTAATTCTTCTCCAAAACACTCTAAGAATAAATGACCAATTCCCATAGTATTAAGTCTATTTAATTGAGAACATTTAAAATAATTAGTTAAAAGTACTAGTTCATATTTATTAGCCAAAACCTCAATGGTTTCCTTTAACTTTTTTGCGTCCTGTGGAACACAGTTTCTTAGTTCTTCAAAAAATATATTAAGAAACATATCATCTAATTCTGTTCCTAAACTATTTTCAAAATATTTTATATAGTCTTTTTTATTGTAATTATTATAGTTTTCTTCGTAAGTTGAAATAGCCCTTAAAAAAGATTTAACATTGCTTTCATTATATATATTTAATCTTTTTAAAGTTGCTTCTATTGGTTTAATAAAATTGACACCAGTTATTAATGTCCCATCTACATCAAATATTAATCTTTTTATCATAAAGTTACACCTATAAAATTTATCTAAAAACAAACATTTTTGTTTGTTTTATAACCACATGGTGGAGCAGAGGGGAGTCGAACCCCTGTCCAAAATATCCTATGATATAATTTCTACAAGTTTAGCTAGATTTTAAATTTTATTATATAACTGGCTATAGCGTACCTATTATATAACTAGTTTAATAAAGATTCGTTATAGAGACTTAAACAATCTCTATAATATATCTTATATGTATGAATACCTCTAGGCTACCCTATAAGAGAGGTAGCTAGAAGTCTCCTTAGACCTTTAATTAGGCCAAAACAGGAGTGAAACCACCAAAGGTTTCGTTTTTAGTTTTGTTATTTATTTTTGATTGCATTTAGGGTATGCCTACCACTTGCCATCATATCTAGTAATAATTGTCGAAAGCCATTTACTGCCCCGTACATAGTATTTTAGCATAAAATCTTATAAAAAACCATATAATTCTGCTGACAATAATTGTAAGATATTGTATAATAATAAATCAAAAAAGAGGGATAGAATGTACGAAGAAAAAGAGATAAAATACAAAAGAAGAAAAATAAAAAAGAAGTTTGTGAAACCAGAAAAGAAGGTATTTTTTAAGAATAATTGGCATATTACTATACCTCGTATAAAAATATTTAAAAGCAATTCTTTTTTTAGTAAAATTGATTGGAAGCATTTAGGATTAAAATTAGGTGTTTTATTACTGGCGATGGTGCTTATTATTTTTACTATTTCTAGAATTAACAAGTATTATAAAAAAGAAAATGAAAGTTTTAATCAAAATATTCAAAAAATAACAGATGCTACACTTGCTTATTATTTAGAGAATTCTTTGCCGGTTAATATTGGAGACTCTTCTTCTCTTGTTTTAGAAGAGATGATTAAAGAAAAATATCTTGAAGGAGTTAAAGAAAATAACAATTCTTGTGATTATTTAAGCAGTTATGTTATTATTACAAAAACATCTTTAAGTGAATATCGTTTAAAAATTTATTTGGAATGTCCAGATAAACAAAAAGCAGTGGAACAAGTACTTGCTTGCGATAATGATGAGTGTAAAATAAAAGAAAAAAATTGAAAAATATTGTATAATGAAATAGTGATTTAATCACTAATGTTCATGTAGCTCAGCTGGATAGAGTGCTTCCCTCCGAAGGAAGAGGTCATGAGTTCGAATCTCATCATGAACACCAGAATGAATGATAACTCGAACTTTTTGGTTCTGAGAGTAATAAAGATTAACTAGATGTATTGTCTAGTTTTTTTGTTATTTGAGAACGGAAGTCATTATGATTTAATAAGTCTATTAGTTAAACAAAGAGTGCTGTTTGTACTTAAATCGAATGTAGTAAATGTTTCTTACTGTGGAGGTATATCCCTTGTTGTAAACGCATTTAATGAGATATATGCTAATATAAATGGAGTTATTTATCCAATTGATGTTCAAGGTAGGAAACAGCCTCCTCGATGCTTGTAAAAACAGGAACTCCTTCTTTTTGAAATCTAGAATAGTATTCTCTGTTTCTTTTTATTTTTTCTAAATTATCACTTTTCATCCCACCATCGTAATTGTTTTCTTCGCGATGTTTTATGTATTTTAAATGTGTTTCAAAATCTGGAATTACGATAGCATCTGGAACGGTATGAACGGAACTAGCTCCAATGATCCAAAATCCTAATTTTTTGGCTTGTTCTGTTATGATGTCTGCTCTTTTTTCTACTTCATCTATTCTTTCTCCAGACCAATTCCACCAATCTTCTTTTGGAAAAGCTTTTGTAGCTGACCATAGTAAATCGCCATCTATCCAATTTTTTATTTTTTGGTTGTTTACAAAATATGTTTTACCAATACCAGAAGGTCCATATATAAAGTAGCCTTTTTTATGGGTAATATAATTCTTTTTTAGTTCATTATAAATTTCGGTTCCATCTGTAAATACTAAAGGAATTTTATCTTCATATAAGTTTTCGTAATAGTTTTGCATAAATATAATCACTCCTAGAAAAATTGTATCATATCAAGGTTATTAAATAAATCAAGTAAAAGTTATTATCTTATGCTATAATAAAAAATAATGTGTTTTGTAAACAAAAGAAGAGGTAAAAATATGAATACAGATTTAGCAAAAATAAAAGAATATGTTGGGGACGATTCATTCTCAAAAGGAAGACATTATAGTGGATATATCCAATATAAATATAATAAAATAGAAAATGGTATTGTTAACCATTATTTTAATGTTCGCTCCGAAAGTTCCTATCGCGATTTTTACAATGTAGAGATTCAATATCAAAACCATAAAATTATAGGGTATGATTGTACTTGTCCACAATTTCAAAATTGGGGTACCTGTAAGCATGTTGCTGCTTGTTTGATACAGTATAGAGAAGATATATTTACACTAGACCCAGAAGAAAAGAAACTGTTATTATCAAAGCAAATCTTAAAAGAATTTTACAAACCTGTTTCTAAAAAAGAAGTACATTTAAAAAAACAATTGGAGTTAGAAGTTGAGCTAGAATTTATGGAAACCTATTACGATACCGCAGTAGGACTAAACTTTAAAATCGGAGAGACAAGACTTTATAGCTTAAACAATAAAATATCTTCCTTTTTAGATACATATGAAAACGAGGAAGGAGAAATTGTATTTGGGAAAGGTTTTACTTACAATCCTCAGAAATACTTTTTTTCGAAAATTGATGATACAATTCTATCCTTTTTATTAAGATTGTATAATTCGAATCCTTATTATAACTTTCGAAATTTGTCTCTTTCTTTAGAACAATTTTCCTATTTTTTACAATTATTAGAAAATAAAGCATTTACGATAAAAGGATATGGAAAAATAGTTTCTATTTTAAGAGAAAATCCATTTAAACTTTCCTTAGAAAAAGGAGAAAAATATTATAAACTTGCAGTGTTGCAACAGGATGCAGATTTTTTAACCGAGGACTGTAGTTTTGTGGTGAAGGACCATGTACTCTATGAAATTCCTGAAAAGGCTAGTCAGATTTTATCTTTAATGCAACAAAATCAATTGCATGATATTGAATTTGAAGAAAAAGATTTGCAAATATTTAAAGAAGGTGTTCTTCCTATTATCAAAAGTAATGTTTTACTGGATTCCTCTGTAGAAGATAAAATTGTAATCGGTCTTAAACCAAAAGTAAAAATTTATTTAGAGATGAAAGGCAACTTAATTCTTTGTGATTTAAAGTTAGAGTACCAAGAAAAAGAAATTGGTTATTTTGAAGATACTCCAAATATCATACGAGATACAGAAGAAGAACAAAAAGTAGTAGAAGAACTTTTAGCTTATGGTTTTATTTTGGACAATAAGAAAATATTTATGGAAGACTTGGATACCATTGGTTTATTTTTAGAAGAATCTTTATTAGAACTCGCTAAACATTATGAAGTCTTTACTTCTGATAAAATAAAAGATACCAAAATAGTAAAAGAAAATACTGTTCGATCAAGTTTTTCTATTGGAGAAGATAACATCATGAAATACGAATTTGACCTAGGAGATATCAAAAATGATGAAATCGTAAATGTTTTAGAATCCATGAAAAGTAAAAAAAGATATTACCGGTTAAAAAGTGGAGATATTTTAGATTTAAATAACAATGAAGATTTAAAACAATTTGAGAATCTTGTTGAAGATATGGAGCTTTCTTCTAAGGAAATTAAAAACGGAATAGGAGAAATTCCAAAATATCGTGCTATTTATTTAGATAGTATGAAAAAAGAAAAATACCATATTATTAGCACCAATAATTTATTTGATGAATTGATTCAAAAGTTTAATTCTTATAAAGATTTGCCAATCGACTTATCCACACAAGATAAAAAGATATTACGTGACTACCAAGAAATTGGAGTAAAGTGGTTATATACTATTTATAAATGTGGGTTTGGAGGAATACTTGCAGATGAAATGGGTCTTGGAAAATCGATTCAGTTTATTTATTTAATTAAACAAATTTTAAAAGAGAAACCAGATGCAAAAGTTTTAATTGTTGCTCCCACTTCTTTAATTTATAATTGGAAAAATGAATTCGATAAATTTGGGAGTGAAATAAAGTATAAAGTATTTGCAGAAAATAAAACCATTCGTAAGCAAGAACTTTTAAATACAAGTGATTTGCAAGTGTTTATCACAACTTATGGTTTAGTAAGACAAGACCAAGAAATCTATGAGAAAATGCATTTTGAACTGATGGCCATCGATGAAGCACAAAGTATTAAAAATGCAAGTGCACAAATGACGAAAGTGGTAAAAGAAATGCATGCCAATACTAAAATTGCTTTAACAGGAACTCCACTTGAAAATTCTGTAATGGAGCTTTGGAGTATATTTGATTTTATTATGCCAGGGTATTTAGCAAACTTTTTAACTTTCCAAAGAAAATATAACATTAAAGATATAGAAGAAGAACAATTAGAAAGTTTAAAATCTTTAAATGAACAAATAAAGCCTTTTATTTTACGAAGAAGAAAAAAAGATGTTGTAAAAGAATTACCTCCTAAAATTGAAAATAATATTTCGATTGATTTAACTAAAGAACAAAAGAAACTTTATGTTGCTCAACTTGAAAAAACAAAAAAGGAAATGGATGAGATTTTAGAAACGGAAGGATTTAAAAAAGGCAACTTTAAAATATTACAGTTGTTGACTAAATTACGTCAGTTGTGTATTGACCCTCGTATTTTATATGAAGACTACAAAGGCGGAAGTGCTAAAATAGAAAATTTAGTAAGTCTTGTAAAAGGCGTTATCGAAAATGGACATAAAATTTTATTATTCACAAGTTTTAAAACAGCTTTAGATATTGTTAATAAGGAATTTGCGAACAATGCTATTTCAACTTATGTGATAGATGGTAGTGTTTCTTCCAAAAAGAGAATGGAACTTGTTGATAAGTTTAACCAAGATGATACTAATGTGTTTTTAATTACATTAAAAGCTGGAGGAACAGGACTTAATTTAACAAGTGCAGATGTAGTTATCCACTTAGATTTATGGTGGAATCCACAAGTAGAAAACCAAGCAACAGATAGAGCACATCGTATTGGTCAAAAAAATACGGTAGAAGTGATAAAATTAATTTGTAAAGGAACAATTGAAGAACGTATTTTAGAATTGCAAAACAAAAAGAAAGTGTTAAGTGATGCTTTAATTGAAGGAGAAGATAGAGACCAAAATATCTTATCTAAATTAACAGAAAAGGATATCAAGAACTTACTAACACTTGATAATGAAGAAGAATAAAAAAGTAAGTAATTTTAAAATAGAGTTACTTACTTTTCTTTTAATAATCTTTTATTAAATTAATAGGAAAACGTGGTACAATTGAATTACTTAATGAGGTGCTTTATGGTTATAAAAGAAATAACGGTTAATGATTATTTAACTAAGTCTAATCTTCCAGCAAGCGATTATGTTATTAATCCTTATGTTGGGTGTCCACATGGGTGCAAATATTGTTATGCATCGTTTATGAAAAGATTTACAGGACATAAAGAAGATTGGGGAACTTTTGTAGATATTAAAAGATGTGAAAAGAAAATTAATTTAAATAAAATAAGTAAAAAATCTGTGTTTTTATCTTCTGTAACAGATTGTTATA
Organism: uncultured Bacilli bacterium; assembly: GCA_949025205.1. Taxonomy (GTDB): domain Bacteria; phylum Bacillota_I; class Bacilli_A; order RF39; family UBA660; genus MGBC108787. The sequence continues at coordinate 37,053 of CARMXJ010000010.1, forward strand.
ATCCGTTAGAAGAAAAGTATAGGCTAACCAGAAATATTTTAGAACAATTAGTGGATTCGGATTGCTATTTGTCTATTTCTACAAAATCAAAGCTGATATTAAGAGATATGGATTTATTGAAAAAGATTAAAAACTTAACGGTTAGTATATCCATTAACACCCTTGATGAAAATTTTAGAAGTGATATGGATAATGCAAGCACTATAGAAGAAAGATTAAATACTTTAAAAGAATTGCATGATAATGGCATTCATACTGTTTTATTTATGTCTCCTATATTTCCATTTATTACTGAATGGAAAGAAATAATAGAAGAATCAAGAAATTATATTGATGAATATTGGTTTGAAAATCTTAATTTGAGAGGTGGGTACAAAACTTATATAATGGATTATATTAAGAAAAAATATTCGAATTTTTATGATAATTATGTTGATATATACAAAAACAACAAAAAAGAGTATTGGCATAATTTAGCAAGTGAAATTAATCATTATTGTGATAAAAACAATATTAAATACATTAATTATTTTTATCATGAAGAGTTGGTGAAAAACAAGAAAGAGATACAAAAAGCATAGAAAAATACTTTATATAGTAAATTAAATAAACTAGTTACTCTAAAAATTAGAGTAACTGACTTATAATGGCTATAAATAAATCTAAGAATGAAAGGAGATAATCGGAAGTGGAACATGGAAATATAATTATATACAAAGATAAAAATGGTTTAAATAACATTGAAGTGAAGATGGTTGATAATAATGTTTGGTTAAATCAAGAACAATTAGTTAATTTGTATGATTCTAGTAAATCTAATATTTCAGAACACATTAAACACATTTTTGAAGAACATGAGTTAGAAGAAAAATCAACTGTTCGGAATTTCCGAACAGTTGCCTCAAATGGAAAAACGTACAATATGAAATACTATAATTTAGATATGATAGTTGCAATTGGTTTTAGAGTAAAATCAAATATTGGTACGAATTTTAGAATTTGGG
>CARMXJ010000011.1 GCA_949025205.1 uncultured Bacilli bacterium
GTGTGGTATTTATAACTTAAATAATTCTTAAAAGCTTTCCGGACAGGTCTATTAATTCGGATTTCCTAATTTAAATTTTATATTAATTCGGATTTCGTTATTTTAATTAACAAAGAATAAAAAATTTCTCTTTTTTTTCTTGTTTTGTTATATAATAACTCGTAGGTGAAAATTTATGTCTTCGAATATAGTAATGTCGCTTTTAAAATTAAAACGGAATATTTTGGTTTTAAAAGATAACTTTGATGAATATCAACAATCTTTTTTTACCTCTTTAGAAAATTCGAATGAAAGTGGAACTTATTATGATATTTGTCAAAATGATAGTTCTTTGCCTCTTTTATTTTCTTCTTTATTTTATGAAGATGCTACATCTTGCTTTTTTCTGGAAGCAATTAATTTTTATCAAAACTTAGAAAGTAAAAGTTTAACAACAACTATACCCTATTTTAGTTATAGCCAGTCTTTTACTACATATGGTTTAAAATTATTAGAAAGACAACATTTGATTGAAATAGTAAAATGTAATCGAGATAAATCTTATAATTTAGATACATATGAAAGTTTATTTGGAAGTTGTCACGATAAAGAAGTAGCTATGTATAGCGTATTTTTCTATAAACTTAGAGATTTACAAGAAAGGGATTTGCCTTTTCTAAAATCTTTAGCAAAAGCTTTGCATGTTGATTTTTCACAATATGAAATTTTTTATGAAAATGAAAAAATGTTTTTCGGCTTAAAAAAGAGTGCAAAAATAAAAAATATTTTTTCAAGCGGGTTTATATCAAAAATTTTAATTAGAAAAGATGCATTTTTTTATATAGGTACAAGTATAAAAGAAGAATTATTGCGTGATGTATTTTCTGGTAGGAAACTTAAGAAGAACAAGAACAAAGAAGACTAGCCAATCCGTTTAAAACTATGTATAATATTTCTGAGGTGGAAGTAAAATGAAAAAATGGAAAAGTTTATTTTTAGCGTTTCTTGTATTTGTTATAATGCCTTTAAGTGTTTATGCTTCAACTTATTCTAAATTAGATTTGGAAAGAACACTTGCTAGTGAAAGTATAGAACATGATTTAGCAAATTATAAAGAAACAGAAGACCAAATTACTATTTATATGTTTCGTGGACAAGGATGCGGATATTGTAGACAATTTTTAACGTTTTTAAATAGTATTGTTCCGGAATATGGAAAGTATTTTAAATTGGTGTCTTTTGAAGTTTGGCAAAATAAAAATAATGGAGCTTTAATGGAAGAAGTGGCAGACCATTTAGGAAAAAAAATAAGTGGTGTACCATTTATTGTGATTGGAGATAAAACGTTTCAAGGCTATCATACAGATTATGATGAAAGCATAAAAGAAGCCATAAAAACGAGTTATGAAAATAAAGAAACTTATCAAGATGTTGTTTTTCCAATTATGAATGGCGAAAATAAGAATTCGAATGAAGCAGCTATTACTATTATTGTTTTATTACTTGCCGTATCTGGAATTGGATTTCTAATTTATATGGCAAAAGAACCAGCTGAAAATGTTAAAGAAGAAAAAGAAGAAAAAGAAACACTAAAGAAAAATGAAAAGGCTTTGGAAACAAAAGAGATGAAAAAGAAAGAAGTTGTAGCTCCCACGTTGCCCAAGTTAAAAGAAAATAAAATCACAGTAGCAGCAACTTCTAAAAAAGAAAATCCAAAAAAACAAAATACAACAACTGCAAAGAAATCTTTAGCGACTGCCAAAAATAAATCAAATACTACAATTCCAAAAAAGACAGGTTCTACTACAGCCAATGAAAATAGTAAGCCAAAAAAGACTACTCCTACAAAAAAGAAGAGTTCTAGTACGACAAAAACGACCAATAAAAAATAAAGCTTTTGCAATTAGAGCTTTATTTTTTTTCTCTTAAACAAGTTATAATATCTACAATACTTGCTACAATTAATAAAATACCAATAACTTGGAAGACAATGTTTTCTGCTAATATGGTATATAATCCAATGCCTATGAAAATAATTCCTTCTAATAATGTAATATTGTTATGGATACCTAATCCGTAGGCGGATTTTTTAAGACCATTTCCCATTAGAGCAATTCCTAAGATAAATCTTAAAAATGTTTCAATTGCACCAGATAAAATAATAACCAGTACTCCAATAAAAATAGTACAAACACCTAACATTAATTTTTTGCTATCTTCGATGTTTAATTCTTGCTTTAACCGGTAGTAAGAAAATAATTCATAAATACCAAAAGCAATAATGACTGCCCCAATCGAGTAACAAACAATAATAACCGCTTTACTAGAATCCGTGAATAAAATGATTCCAATTAACATCATGATAATAGGACCAATTATATCGAGTTTTTTATTTTCTTTTTCCCGTGTTTTCTTTGGCTTTATAAGGGTTGTCTTTTGTGATTTCATTATCTACTTCCTCTCTTTTTAATCATACTTAAAAAAGTGTGAATTATCAAGTAGAAAAAATAAAATCATTGTGTTATAATAATTTCAAGAATAAAGGGGAATAAAAATGTTAAAGGCAGAGCAAGTTTTAAAAGTACTTAAAAAATACGGATTTTATTCTTTAAATCGTGCGCCCTATTTGTATCAAAATGGTAATGAGTTGGGTGTTTATTTTGTGTGGCCGAATAAACATTATGGAAATTTAGAAAGGGTTCTTTGTTTTGAAGATGAAAAAACTTTAGAAGAGGAAGTTTATAAATATTGGTGGTATATTACAAATAAAGATAAAGTTACCTTAGAAATAGAGTTTGATAATTATGAGATAGTAAGTCCTAAAGTAACATATAAACATAAAGAAACTGTTTTGACCAAAGAATTAATGAAAAACTTTTATGAAAACAAAAATGAATTTGTGGACCAAAAAGAAGTAATTAAAAAGCGTCAGCTTATGCGTACTGCTAACATTTTAATCGCGATATTAAAAGAAAAATTTAAATTACAAACCAATACTTATTTTAAAGTGGAAGAAATGAGTGAAGAGTTAAAAGCCTTAACAAATACTTATTATCAAAGACTAAAGGAATATAATAAAGATACTGGAGAAGTTCCTTCTACTTGCGAATTATTAGTGACAGAAGAGGATGAAAGTGATGCTTTAGTTGAAACTTTAAACCAAGAGTTGCAAGCCATAGATACCATAGAGGATTTGCGAACCTATATCAATACTTTATTTACATATCTTTCTGAGTTAGAAGCAAACGATGTACATTTACAAAATGTTTATTTATTAAAACGTTATCCTTATGAAATTGTAGATATGAAAAAGAAAATTGCTCTTTTAGAAGAAGCAATAAAAACAAAGAAAAAACGATTTAAATCAAAAGCAGATGTGATGGCTCTTTTACTTGCTATAGATAATCAAAGTGAATGTAAAAAAATGATTGGTATCGATGTGTATGTGGAAAGAGAAAAAAGTCAAATTTTACAAAAGTACCAAAATAGGGAATCAATTGATGAAAATGTTTTAGGAGATTATCTAGTGAATTTTGAAAAACTAGATATTCCTGTACCAGATATGATTCAAAGTACTTTGGTAGAAGAATTTTCGAATGAAGAAATGTATCAAAGTTTAGAAAGTGCTTATCAAAAACTAAGTGATAAAGAAAAATCCGCTTGTTTTGTAGCTGCTTCTTATTTAAAAGATTGTTTAAATATTCTTATAGCAAAAAATGCACAGTATGATGCTACGATTCATGATGTGATTAGTAAACTAATTTTAAGCAATCAAATGGATTTATTTAACGATGCTTTTGTTACCCTTGATAATTATATTAATACTAAGATAAGGGTAAAATATTTCTCTGTTTTGAATATTAACTCTTTTGAATCTTTTTTAGAATCTTTAATAGAAGTCATTCGTATTCTAGATAAAATTAATATAAGTTTGGATAAAAGTTTTTCCGGATATTATAATAATAAAGAAAAAGGAATTATTCCTTTGCATTTAAAAAATATTTACAATTACAACAATAATAAATTCTCTTATATTGTCACGGTACTACCAAAAATTCCTCTTTATTATTCTCCGGTAAGTATTGTAAAAGTAGTGGATATTTTAGAAAATGTAGAACTTGTAGAACGAGACAATGAAATGATTTTCTTGCTTAAAAATAAAATATCTATCAAAACACAACAAGAAAAAGTTATGGTTGTTAAATATGAAAAAGAAAATTTGATAAAAAGAAAAGATTATAATCTTGTTTCTTCTGTAAAAGAAAAAAATAGATGTATTTACTATGTAGATATGTTGTATAATAAGGAAACGGAGGCATGAGATGAATCGAAAAGAGTTTTTGAAAAGTTTAAGAAAACATTTGTCTTTTTTATCGAAAACAGATTTAGAAAAGGAAGTTCTTTATTATATTAACAAGATTGATAGTTCTAAACTTTCAGATGTAGAAGTGATTAAAAGCTTTGGAACTATGGAAGACGTTTTAAATGATGTTTGTAAAAGACATGGCCTAAATTATAAAGAAATTCAAAAAGAAGAACAAATTTGGTTTAAAAAGTTTTATACTAATTTGGTAGATTTAAGTACAATTTTAAAAAATAGCGATGGAAAGAATCGAACGAGAATTCTTTTGGATATTCTTTTGTTAATTGTAATTACTTGTGTCTTAAAAATCCCTTTTATTTTTGTAAGAGATATGGGTGACCGTGTAGTAGAAGCTTTATTGGATAGTAATATTACGATTTTGGCCATTTGGGGTTTAGTAATTGAGATTTTCTATGTTGTTGTAGCATTGTCCTATTTTATAAAAACATTTGATAAATGGTTTAAAAATTTAGAAGAAGCAAAATAGCTTCTTTTTATATTTCTTTTCTATTTATATTTTTAGTAGTGAGTATCTCACCATTCAATTTATTTTTAAAAAGTATTTCATAGCCGCATTTTTCTGCAATTTTTGCAATGGTTTCAAAGGTTGGTTCTCTATAATTACTTTCATATCCGCTGAGCGTTGTATTTGCAATGTTACAAAGTTTTGCTAATTGACTTTGCGTTAAATTAGCTTTTTTTCGCATCGTTCGAATTATTTTGCTTATCATGATAAATCACCTTAAATGAATTTTCTCATTTCGCGTAATTTTTTTCTTGACAATACGCGATACGCGTACTATATTTTAGTATAGGATATGCGAATTGCGGATGGGGAAGTGAGTAAATATTATGAAATTAGAAAAGTTTACAAAAAATACAAAACAAAAAAGAATCGTCATAAGTTCTATAGTTGGGATAATACTCATAATTGGAGGAATCCTTTTATATAGAAGCTATGCACTATACGAAGAAGAACAAGAATTTAATGTTCTTAAGGGACAAATCCCCGATTTTGGGTATGATATCAAAATGTTATCCGTAAATATTGATGGAGTAAAACAAAAAGAAATCCCTAAAAGAGGGTTATACAAAACAAATGTAGAATGTAGTGGAGAGAAGACTACAGGAAAGTGGGATTACAATGCCTGGAATCTAGTACTTGATAAGATAGAAAGTAATACCAAATGCAATATTCGTTTTACCTCGAATTTAACAGAAGAAGAATACAACCAATATATAGAAGCAGGTGTATCTTTAAGAAGAAACACCTACCGAGGGAAAGACATTTCTTCGTATTGGAAAGATGGAAGTTTATATACGATGATTAGTAATGGAACGTTTGATGATATCTATGTAGGAGATTACATTGTAGATAATAGTGGAAACAAATGGTTAATCGCAGATTTGGATAATTATTTATACACAGGGGATGCTGCTAATACTTTAACAAAACATCATGCAACAGTTATAGCAGCACGTGATTTGATGAATGTGCGAATGAATAGTTTGGGTACAACTGAAGGAGGGTATTATGGTAGTGAAATGAAGCAAACAACGCTTCCAAATTTTTTTGATACTTATGTAAAACCTGTTTTTAAAGAGCATGTACTTACATATAGTACATATTTAACTAATTCTGTAAATATGGAAGCAGATAGTATGTCAGGACTTGGTCGGAAAGGGTCGTCAGATGGTGCAGCATGGTATGATAGTCAAATTGATTTAATGAGTGAGTCAAATGTGTATGGAAGCGATAAATTTTCTTCTAGTGCAGTTGATTCAGGAATAGATAATAGACAGTATGCAATATTTCAACTTAAACCAGAACTTATAAATAGTGATGGAAGTGGAAAGATAGGTTATTGGTTAAAGAATGTTTCAAGTTCGACGTACTTTTCGCGTGTGTATACAACTGGCCTACTAAGTGCTATGGTTGCATCTAATTCTAGTGGTGGTGTTCGCCCTCGATTTTTAATCGATTAATAAAAATTCTTGCAGAATAGCTAAAAATAAATATTTCTAAAACAAATATAGAAAGAATTTTGTCTTATTAAGGCTGTCTATTAATCCTACTTAAACTAAGAAACTTTGCCTTGCCAATCCCTCTTTTTTGGTGTATAATTGCAAACGTATTTAAAGAGGCGAGAGTTATGGATAAAATTATAAATATTGCAGTGGTTGCCCACGTTGATGCAGGAAAAAGTACATTAGTCGATGCATTGTTAGACCAAAATGGAGTATTCTCTGAACATGATGAAAAAGTAGAATGTATCATGGATAGCAATGATATTGAAAGGGAAAGAGGAATCACAATTTATTCGAAAAACTGTGCAATTCGTTATAAAGATATTAAAATTAATATTGTCGATACACCAGGACATGCTGATTTTTCAAGTGAAGTAGAACGTGTTATTAAGACTGTTGATACGGTTGTTTTACTTGTGGATTCTGCTGAAGGACCAATGCCTCAAACAAGATTTGTATTAAAAAAAGCATTGGAACAAAATTTAAGACCTATTTTGTTTATTAATAAAATTGATAAGAAGGACGCAAGACCGTTAGAAGTTGTAGACATGACTTTCAATTTGTTTATGGAATTGAATGCAACGGATGAACAACTTGACTTTCCAATTATCTATGGGGTAGCAAGAGATGGAATAGCTAAGAAGTCTTTGGAGGAAGAATCTAATTCGATCGCTCCTCTTTTAGATACTATTTTAGAAGTTGTAAAACCATTTGAAGGAAATGAAAATGACCCTTTGCAATTGCAAGTATCTAATCTTGGATATGATGAATATATTGGACGACTTGGAATTGGTAGAGTGACTAAAGGTTCTATTAAACAAGGGCAAACGGTTGCTTTATCTAAAAATGATGGTCGTGTAGAAACGTTTAAAATTACAAAATTGTTTGTGAACGAAGGATTAAATAAGGTAGAAAAAAACATTGCTTATTATGGAGATATCGTAACGATTGCGGGATGTAGTGATATTTCTATTGGAGATACAATTTGTGATAAAGACCATATTGACCCACTTCCTTCTATCGAAATTGAAAAGCCAACTTTATCTATGAATTTCTTGGTTAATAATTCTCCTTTTGTAGGAAGAAGCGGTAAGTTTTTAACCACTCGTCATATTAAAGAAAGATTAGAACGTGAATTACAAACTAATGTAGGACTTGTTGTAGAACCATTAGAAAATGCTGATGGTTATAAAGTAAGTGGTCGTGGAGAACTACATTTATCTATTTTACTTGAAAATATGCGTCGTGAAGGATATGAATTATCTGTTTCGAAACCACAAGTTTTAATGGAAGAACGTGATGGTAAAAAGTACGAACCATTTGAACGTGTCATTATTAATTGTCCGGAGGAATATTCGGGAACAGTAATTAGTGATATTCAAGAAAGAAAAGGACAACTTTTAGTTGTATCAAGTGAAAATAACCAAGCTCATTTGGAATTTAGTGCTCCAACACGTGGTTTAATTGGTTATAGAAGTGCTTTTATAACAAATACTCGTGGAGAAGGAATCTGCGTACGTAGTTTTGAAGATTATAAGCCATATGTAGGAGAAATTACAAGACGTAAAAATGGTGTTTTGGTTTCTATGGAAAATGGAAAAGCGTTAGGTTATTCTTTATGGAATTTGCAAGAGCGTGGAACTTTAATTATCGAACCCGCAACAGAAGTGTATATTGGTATGATAGTTGGTATTCACAATCGTGATAATGATTTGGATGTTAATCCTTGTAAGAATAAGAACTTAACCAATACCCGTAGTAGTGGGGCAGATGAAGCGATTAATTTGGTTACACCTAAAAAGTTTACGTTAGAAGAAGCTTTAGAATTTATTGAAGATGATGAATATGTAGAGGTTACTCCAACAGACATCCGTTTAAGAAAAGAATATTTAGACCCAAAAGATAGATATCGAAATCGAAAATAACAGAAATGTTATTTTTTTCTTTTATTAGAAAAGTTGTGTTATACTTTTTTTAGATGGTGGAGTTTATATGAAATTAAAGAAAAAAGTAAAAGTGGTTTTGGTATTAGTATTGCTTGTTATGATTGGAGGTTCTTTTTATACGTTTAATCGTTGGTTTTTTACAAAATATAAAGATGTAGGAAAAAAAGCGGAAAATCAAAATGTTGAGAATAATAAAGAGAATGAAGAAAATATGTCAGATGACTCTACTAATAAAACAGAAGTGATAAAAGATACAAAACAAGAAGAAAATAATACAACATCTAAAGAAAATATTATAAAACAGAATGAAAAAAAGATAAGACCTTCTGAAATTTATTATTGTTCAGATGGAGATATATTAGAAGGGCAAGAATGTATTACGAAAATAGAGACTTCTGCAACTAAGATTGTGATGAATACTAATGATGAAAGAAAATACTTTCAAGTTATCATGGATATTAATGAAGATATTGCACCAATTATAAAAGAAGCTTGTGAAGAAGAAAATGGTATTTTTGAATTAATGGGGAGTAAAGGAGCTTGTAATTTTCCAATAGATGATGATGATTCCGAAAAGATTGTAGGATATTCTTGTATGGAGGGTTATACAAAAGAGGGAGATAGATGTATTAAAAAAGTAAGAATCCCTGCTAAAGTTCGTTATGGTTGTCAAGAAGGCTATATATTAGAAGGAGCTTATTGTGTTCAAAAATAATTGTCAAAATTTTATATTTATCATAAAATAAGAAAAGTGATTCTATGAAGTGGTTTGTTGTAAGTTATTTAGGAATTTTATCTATTTGTGGTGTTTTCTTTATAGGAAATAAGAAAAGGAAGTATAATGAAAAAGTTTTATTGATAACTTTTTGTTTTTATAATGCCTTTTTTCTTTTGGGAATGGGTTTTCTTTATCACTCTATTTATGAAAAAAGATTTTTATTGCGGAAAGAATATCATAATATAATACTTACTCATTCGTATACAGAAGAGCAGTTTGCTACTTTGGATACTGCTTTTTTAGAAAATACCAAACAAGAAGTGGAAAAATTGGAAGAAAATATATTGTCTTTAGAATCTTTAAAAACAGATATTACGAAAGAAACCGAAAAGTTAATGGCACAATATATTGTTCTTTCTAAATCATCTAATGTTTCGTATGGAACCAATGGTATTCTTTTTTTAATTGATGGTTTTCCAACTTTTGACCAAAGAAAGAATTATCCTAATGGTTGTGAATCGATAGCATTGTATTTACTTCTTCAATATAATGGTGTTAATGTGTCTCCAGATACTATTGTAGAAACTTTAAAGAAAGGCGAAGAAGTACATGTGGAAAGAGATATAAAATATGGTGGAGACCCAGAAATTGAATTTGTTGGAGACCCTAAAAGTAAATCAGGGTATGGAGTTTATGAAAATCCTATTATCGATGTTGCTAACCAATTTAAAAGTGGCATTAAAAAGATAACAGGAACATCTCTTTCAGATGTTTTAAAAATTGTGGAATCAGGTAAGCCAGTACAAGTCTGGGCAAGTTCCTATCAAAGAACACCGACTCTTTGTAACACTTGGATACATAAGGCTTCTGGAAAAACTATTACATGGTATTGTAATTTTCATAGTTTGGTATTAATTGGTGCTACAAAAAATAAAGTCATTGTGTCGGACCCTCTTACAGGAACCTATGTTAATTATGACCGCAATAAGTTTGAATATGCTTATGATTTTTATGGAAGGAGAGCCATTTATTATGAATAAAAAAATGTGGATTTTGGGCACTTTCCAAATATTATTTATAGTAGCTGCTTGTTCTTTGTTTTGTTTTTCAAAAAAAGCAGAAAAAGAAATAGAAGTTTTAGAAAAAGCTAATAATGCTCTTTATGATGTTTCTATTGGAGAAATAGATGATTTTATAAAATGGCAAAATCAGTACCAAGAAGAGGTAGAAGCACTTGAAAAAAGAAAAGAAGAATTAAATTTTATGAATGAAAATTTAGAAGAAGAAATAAAAGAGTTAGAAAGTGAAAAACAAGAGTGGTCGGAGAAAGTTGCAAAGTTTAATTAAAATCATGATAATTTGCTTGCTAGTTTAAAAAATTGTGGTAGTATAAGTAGATAGAAAAGAGGCATATGTTTATGGGAAAAAGTTTAGAAATAGGAGATATTCTATGTGTTTATTTAAAAGATTTATATTTTTTTGATATATTTCCTATACAAGATGGAGAAGAATTTAATATAGAAAGATTTCAACCCGTATACCAAATAAGACCTATTTTTAATAATTCAAAATTGTCAGGTTCTCAGAAAATAAGTGAAGAATGGATAACTTTATTACGTTATGATGGAAATGATAGATTTATAGAATATTATACTGGAATGCCTATTTTTGCATTGCCAACGGAAGTAGTATCTTTCAATGAGGTTTCAGATTATTTCCATTTATGTAATTTTTTAGTAGGACGCCCTTTATTTTTTGATAAAGAAAACACTATTTCTTTTGATAATGTGACAAAAAATAAAATTTTATTGCAACAAGAAAAGGCAGATAACATTTTTGGAGCAATAGATAGAGCACGGATTTATGTAGTTGAAAATTTTAATTTAAAAACAGATAATAAAAATGGAGAATTAGTTTGTTTTGATGCTCCATATGCTTATGAAGAAAATGCTGTTTATAATTTTACGCATGGTTTAAGTTTAGCAAGAAAATTACAAATTAAAGAGGAAGAGAATGCAGAATAAAATTTGCATTTTTTTTTATTTGTTTGTATACTAGATACAATTAAAGGAAGTGGGAAAAATGGAAAGAACATTTACAGAACAAGAATTGGTTAGAAGAGAGAAATTAAAAAATATAAAAAATCCATATCCTGAGAAATACGAAATTAATTATGAGTTGAAAGATGCAAGTGTGTTACCAGATGAAACAACAGGTGTACGTGTAGCAGGAAGAATTATTTTAATGCGTAAAATGGGAAAGATGTCCTTTTTAACGATTGGAGATTTAGAAGGAAAGATTCAAATTTCTATCAAAGTTGATATGGTTGGAGAAGAAGCGTACAATGAATTTAAAAATAATTTTGATTTAGGAGATTTTATTGGAGTAGAAGGAGAAGTTTTTACTACCCATACGGGTGAAAAAACCATCAGGGCAAATTCTTTTACTTTTTTAGGAAAAGCTTTAAAACCGTTACCTGAGAAGTTTCATGGTTTAGAAGATATTGAAACCATTTATCGTAATCGTTATGTAGATTTAATTACGAATGATGAATCAAAAAATAAATTTTTATTACGCAGTCGTTTGATTTGGGAGATTCGTGAGTTTTTACATAGTCTTGGGTATATTGAAATCGAAACCCCGATTTTAAATAATAAAGCAAGTGGCGCTACCGCAAAACCTTTTGTTACGCATCATAATGCTTTAGATATCGATTTGTATTTACGAATTGCTCCTGAAACGTATTTAAAAAGAGCAGTTGTTGGGGGATTTACGAAGGTTTTTGAAATTGCTAGATGTTTTCGTAATGAAGGAATGGATGCAACCCACCTTCAAGATTTTACTATGATTGAAGGATATGGTGCTTACTTAAATTATGAAGATAATATGAAGCTTTTACGAGAAATGCTGCAAACGATTGTTCAAAATTTGTTTGGAACTTTACATATTCAAATTGGAGATAAAATGGTGGATTTAAGTGGGGAATGGGAAGTTGCTACTTTCCGTGATTTAATATTGCGTTATTCTGCTATTGATATTGACATTTATAATACGAAAGAAGCCCTTTTAGCTAAAATAAAAGAAGATAAAATTGAAATTGATAGTGATGTACCACTAGAGAATTTAGGCTATGGAAATTTAGTAGACCAACTTTATAAAAAGGTAGCAAGACCTAATATAGTGGGACCTCTTTATATGATAAACCACCCAATTAGTTTATCTCCACTTGCACGTGCGAATGATGAAAATCCTACGATTACCGATCGTTTCCAACTTATTATTAATGGAGCAGAAATTATTAATGCTTATTCCGAATTGGTTGACCCTCGGGAACAAGAAAAAAGATTACTAAATCAAGCTGAATTAAAAGCACAAGGGGATGAAGAAGCTATGCCAATGGATTATGATTATATTGAAGCGATGGAATATGGAATGCCACCAATTTCTGGTTGGGGTATGGGAATTGATAGACTAATGCAACTTTTAACAAATTCTGAGAATATTAAAGATTGTATTTTATTCCCATTAATGAAACCAAAGGACTAAAGTTTAAAGGTAAATTATGAAAAAATCACAAAAGATAAAAATTTTCATAGGTTTATTCCTTCTAGTTTTTAATATCTCTGGAATATGTTCGAATTTTTTAGCTTATTTAAATATGAATATTGAATCAAAAGAGGTTTTAATTACAGAGAATGTACAAAGATATTACAGAGATGGTGATGCATTATATACCTATTGGATCAAATATGACGACTATAATGGAGAAGTGGGTATATTATATACGGATAGTAACGGTAATAATCTAAAAAAGGGAGATATTACAATGGTATATAGAAATGTTAATAGTCCTTCTGCTGATAGCAGTGATAGTACACATGGATGGCATTTATCTTATGAGAGTGCAAGTAGATATGATTTATTAGGCACTATTATATTTTCAATACTGACAATTATAAATATAGTCTTTTTATATAACCTTTTAAAAAAAGTTATATTGCTTAGGAAAAAAGAGAAAGTTTCAAAATAAATTTTAATATAGGCAAAAAAAATATGAAAGACTTCGTAGGTAGTAGGTATTAGTTAATGGAAGTAAACTAAATATTTTATATTAGGGGAGGAATAAAGTGATAGATTTTACAAATTGTGAGGAAAGACTAAATGGATATAAGGGTTCTGAAAAAAAGAAAACTTTGCTTTATAATGGAAAACGATACTTGGTGAAATTTCCTGACCCTGTTCGTGAGAAAAATAAAGATATTTCTTATATAAACAATGCCTTTTCAGAATATGTTGGGAGTCATATTTTTGAATTAGTAGGAATGAAAACACAGAAAACCATTTTGGGAACGTATACGTATAATAAAAAACAAAAAATAGTGTGTGCTTGTGAGGATTTTACGAGTCCTAATATCGTACTATACGAGTTTGAAAATTTGGCATTAAGTACCAATCCAGATAAGAAAATCGACACTGAATTAACGGATATACTTTCTATTATTGATGAAATAAAGATGATTGATAAACAGACAATCAAAAACTTTTTTTGGGATATGTTTGTTGTAGATGCTTTTATTGGAAATACCGATAGGCATAATGGAAATTGGGGATTTTTGTTAAATACAGAAAATTTGGAGATGCAACTCGCTCCTATTTTCGATTGTGGCTCTTGTTTAAATCCAATGTTGGAAGATGAAAAAATAGAAAAGTTTGAGGAATATGAAATAAAGAATTTAGCAATTAATTCTTATTCTTGTTTTAAAATTGATAATAAAAAGATAAATTCTTTGACTTATATTCAAACTATGAAAAATCTAGAATGTAACGATGCCTTAATGCGAATTATACCTAAAATAGAGATCGATATGATTTTTGATTTTATTAACAATATTCCATGTATATCTTACGTGCGAAAGGAATTTTATAAAAAGATGCTTTCTATTCGCTATGAAAATTTAAAAAGTATTTATAATCTATTACTGGATTCTTAAGTATTAAAATGAGATAAAAATTCATTTAGATTTCACAGAAAAGAGACATAAATCTCTTTTTTTTGTATTATTTTGTGATATAATTTTTGCTAGGAGGTAAGTAATTTGAAAAAAATGAGAAATATGTTTGAAAAACATGATTTACTAAAAATTGTACTTTTGGGAATACTTGTTACACTTGTACTTACATGGATTATTCCTTATGGTTATTTTTCTGGAAGTACTTTTACAAGTAGTGGTTTAGGAAGA
Organism: uncultured Bacilli bacterium; assembly: GCA_949025205.1. Lineage (GTDB taxonomy): Bacteria > Bacillota_I > Bacilli_A > RF39 > UBA660 > MGBC108787. The sequence continues at coordinate 14,275 of CARMXJ010000011.1, forward strand.
GTGGGACTATCTGATCTTTTGTTGTCAGGCATTTTTAGTACTAATTTCTTTATGCAACAACTTTTGTTTGTTATTAGTGTTGGTATATTTTATGCTATTTTAACAAAAGTGAGTGGTTATAAAGCGCTTGTTTCTAAAATAGCTACTTTATTTAAAGGAAAGGAAAAAGTATTTGTTGTTGTCGCTTCTTTATGTGTGACACTTCTTACCACTTTTTTAGCACAAACTTATGTAGTTGTGTTGTTTATTCCTTTTATTATTAACATAGCACATGGATTAAAATTTGATAAAATTACAGCATTTATGTGTTCTTTTGGCTCTATGCTTGTTGGTGTTTTGGGAGCTACTTATGGAACAGAAGGTTTTGTTTATTTTGTTAATTATTTAAACAATTATCAAAATGTTTCTTTAACGAATGAGATTGGTGTTCGTTTTGGTATTTTAGCATTCACTTTTGGTCTTTATAATTTCTTTATGATTCGTCATATGAATAAAACAATGCATGATAAGAAAAAAGAAGAATTAGAAGATATGTTTTCTTTAGAAGATAAAGATGTAAGAAAGGTTAAAGTTTGGCCGATGGCTTTGTTCTTTCTATTGCTTCTTGTGTTTGCTATTTTAGGATATGTAAATTGGTCAGAAAATTTTGACATTACGATTTTTAACGATTTCCATACTTGGCTAACGGAATTAAAAATTGGAGATTATACGGTTATTAGTTATATTCTGGGGGCCAATGCAAAAGCGTTTGGAGCTTGGGATTTATACTGCATTACGGTAGTTATGGCAATTCTTTTGCTTTTGTCTATCGTGATTTACCGTGTAAAAATGGATGATGTATTAGAAAGTGTTATGGAAGGTATTAAAAAGATAATAAAACCAGTATTACTTCTTTTGCTTATTTATGTTATCTTTGTATTTATTTACTGGTCTCCATTTACAATAACAATTTCCAATTGGATTTTAGGACTATCAGAAGGCTTTAATCCATTCTTAACTACTATTTCTGCAGCTATTTCTTCTTTATTCCATATTGATTTTGGATATACAGGATTTGCTTTAGGAAGTGTAATGGTAAGTCAATTTGGTACTTCTTTTGATGTTGGATTCGTGATTTATGTTGCGATTAATGGACTTGTTTCTTTTGTCGCTCCAACAAGTGCTATTCTTTTCCTTGGACTTTCTTATTTAGATATTCCTTATAAAAAATGGTTAAAGAGCATTTGGAAATTTGCATTAATTATGTTAGCAGTACTTCTTCTTATTTTTGTACTTTTAACCTTTATTTAATTAGTTTGAAAGCTATTCATATGGGTAGTTTTTTTGTGTTTCAAGTTCTTGTTTTTTTGAAGTGCATAAATTATAATAAAGATATAGAGTAGACCATCTTCTAGGGGGGATTTATTATGGAGATAAAAGATGCTACAACGTTTTCATTGTTAGAAAAATATATTGCTTTGAAAGATCGGAAATTAGATTGTTTTGAAGATATTATTATCAATGCTATTTATCCTTATTACCAAGAATACCAATTGTTTTTCTTGGTGAAGAGAAAAGATTTTGATATTTCTCTTTTAGAACAAAAATATGTTGAAAAAATTCCAAATTCTATTTCCTCTATGCATATAGTAAATGCAAACGAAGAAGGAAAATTTTATGTGAAACTCCATCAAGTAAAGGGGTGGAAAACAGTAACGCATCCTCTTTTAAAAGATGCTATTTATATACCTACTTATTTTGATGTTTGGAATCCTTTTCCTTTAGGTCTTGTGGAAGGATATGATTATATCAGAGTGTACCAAGATAAAGATGTAGATTTAGTTATTTTTCCTTCTAGAATAACAGAATGCTTTGGTATTGATACAACCTACAATCGAAATTTATTTCAATATGGCTTTTTTACAAGTCCAGAAAAGACTTGTGATATATTAAGAGACAATATAAGAAATTTATCTTATCAATATTTAAGCAATGCAGAAACATATGATTTGTATGGAACAAATGAATATTTTAGATTATCTCATTATTACGAAGAGCAAAAAGAAGAATTAAAGAGAATTTTAAAAAATAGAAAGAGTTAGTTATACACATAGAACTCTTCTTTTTTTTCTCATAAAATATTATGAGATGATGTTTATGAAATTTATAAAAGAACAAATTCTTTTAATTCGAAAAAAAGACCCTGCTATTAAAAGTATTTGGGAAGTGCTTTTGTATCCTAGTTTTCGTGTACAAGTTTATTATAAAATAGCGCACTTTTTATATAGAAGAAAACATTATTTTTGGGCACGTTACTTTTCTGAAAAAGCGAAAAGAAAAACAGGAATTGAAATTCATCCTGGAGCAGTAATTGGTAAGAATTTATTTATTGATCATGGAAATGGGGTAGTTATTGGAGAGACTGCTATTCTTCATGATAATATTACTATGTATCATGGTGTTACTTTAGGTGGTACCACTAGTAAGAAGGAAAAAAGACATCCTACTATAAAGAGTAATGTAGTAATTGGAGCACATGCGCAGATACTTGGAAATATTACAGTTGGAGAAAATGCCAAAATAGGAGCAGGAGCGGTTGTGTTAAAAGATGTAAAGGAAAATACAACAGTAGTAGGAGTACCTGCACACGAGAAATAATAAAAATATAAATAAAAAATATATTCTCAATAATAAGTATTGATTTTATCTATTTTTTTGATTGTTTACATTTTACTGTAAATTTACTATTTTTAGGCTTGATAAACTCTATTTTTTCATTGTAAAAAGAATTGCACAATTTAGAAAAAAAAGATACAATGTTTACATGAAGGTAATGCGAAGTATGGTAAAGTTTAAGAAAATTAAAAAAAGAAAAATGATTCTTTTTGTACTCCTTTTGTTTCTTTTATTCTATGTTTTTTTTCATAGTAAAAATTATGAAAAAGAATATAGTTTTGATAGGGTCTCTGTTTTAGAAAGCTATAATAAAAAAGAAAAACAATATCAATTTTTATTTCGAGTAGAAGAGAAAGAATTTTTTGTTTCTTTTGAAAGCAAATATTTGCATAAAAAGAAATTTGTGGAAGAAGTAGAAGTAAAACAAAAGGAAGATACCATTTGTATTTTCCCTAAAGGAAAACATTTTTCTTTTTTCCCTTTATGTATGCAAGGGGAAGAATACGTAAGTTATCATTTAATTGAAGATGAAGAAATAATTCCAAAAGACATGAGAATGGAAATAGAAAATAAAGAAACGACTTATCAACAATTAAAACTTTACCATTTAAATAACCGTACCTTTTTTGTTTGGAACTACAAAGGGTTTTATGTGATTGATTCTAAAAAGCAACAAGAGATAACTTTGTTTTCAAATGATGTGTATAATATTCCTTTAACAACACAAGTCGATAAATATTTAGTCATCGCCGATTATAATAGTAAATTTATTTTACAAAAGTTTTATGTTATCAACAGTCAAAATAAGAGTGTGAAAGAGCTTTCTTTAGAAAAGGAACTTTCTTTTGAATCGTATTTTTTAGGAACTATAAATAAAAAAGCCTACTTGGTAGATAAAAAAAATAAAAAAGAATATGAAATCTATCCTAAGCGTCTTTTGATTGAAAATGTTACGAATAATAATCAAGGAAAAATTTTTGTAGAGGATGCTTTTGAACCCATTAGTATGACTTCTTTAGTAACAGCGGAGAAAACATTTACATACGCTTTAATAGTAGATTATAAGATAGAAAATAATACATTGTATGCTATTCATGCCCATCATCAAACAAAATTGTCGAACAAAAAAGTAAAAGACATTGTTTATAAAGAAGGAGATACGGTCTACTATTTAGTAGAGGATAAACTTTATTACTATACACCAAGTGAGGGAGAAGTTCTTGTCATGTCTAACTTTGAATGGAATTTTAATTATAAAAATATGATATATGTATTTTAAGGAGAGTTTTTCTTCTTTTTTTAACACATTGAAAAAAATGTCATACCTTATACTAGGAGTGGTGTTATGTTTGATAAGTATTCATTGAAAAAAGGAGAAACACTAGAAAATGTAGCTCGAAGGTTCCATACGAATGTAGGTGTCTTAAAAGATATTAACAATATATATTATGATGAACAAGTAAGAGCAGGTATGGATGTTATTGTTCCTAAAAACCAAGAGCATTATTTTAATTATTATGTGATTGAACAAGGAGATAATTTGTATGCTATTGCTAGAAAGTACAATATTAACCCTGAACTTTTAGCTAGTATGAATGGACTTGATATGGATGATTTCATTTACCCCAATCAAGAAATATTAATTCCTAAAAGTGGATATAGTTACTATATTACAAAAGAAGGAGATACCATAGAAACGGTATCAAAAGTTTTCGATGAAAATGAAAGAGAACTATTGCAAATGAATCCTGTCGTGTATTTACTTGCTGGGCAAATTTTGATTAAGAAAAAATAAATAAAAGATTGTAATGAAATACAAAATATAAGTCAGCGTTATTTTTATTATCGATTGATTGATGCTATCCCCATGATTTGGTTAGTGTCTTTTTTCTTATTTAAAGGAAGAAGCAAACTCTAGGATTATTTCCTGTTAAAAATAACCTACTTGTTATATGCTATTTAATGTGAAAGGAAAGATACTATGAATCAAGAAAAAATTGGAAAATTTATTGCAGAATGTCGCAGAAGACAAAAGATGACCCAAAGCGAATTGGCAGGTAAATTAGGTGTAACCGAAAAATCGATAAGCAATTGGGAAAATGGAAGAAATATGCCAGATTTATCTTTGTTTAAACCATTATGCAATGATCTTCATATTACCATTAATGATTTAATAAGTGGTGAGGAGATTGATAAAGAAAAGTATCAAGAAAAGTTCGAAGAAAATATAGTGAATACGATTGATTATTCTACAAAGAAATTAAATAAATATAATGGGGTTATTTCTTTAACTTTAGTTATATTTGGTTTATTTATTTCTTTATCAGCAATTATGATTTTTCCTAGTGAGAGTAGTTGGGGCTCTATTTACTCTGTATTTGGAATCATCATATTTATGATAGGGATTGCCAGAATGACTCATGTAATGAAGTGGTTTAAACGCTTATTGTTACTTTTTATGGTATTTTGTGGGGCAATGGGAATTTTATTATTTACCGATTATATGAACGTTTTACTAAATCAGGAAGCTCCCATGTTTAGATTAGTAACAACTACTACTGGTAGCGTTATTTACTATGACACTTTATTTTATGATGTATATAGATGCAATTTCGATGAGGAAAATGAATATTGGGTTGTAGAGAAAAATAATAATCCTACTATCGAAGAATTAATCAATTATTGTAAATCATAAAATTACAATTGGGATTTAAATATTTTCTAAAATTCGTTACACGAATGCGTGCGAAATATAGCTTTGCTTCCCTTTTTTTTTATGCTATGATTATGGTAGAGAAAAAGAGTTGATACTATGATACTAAAAAAACCGTATGCGTTTTTGATTAAACATTTTCGTATAATTCATTTATTTCTTCTTTTGCCCATTGCTTATTTAATTCATCGTACATTTCGAATTGTTTCTTTTTTTAAAAGTTACGTAAGCAATAATTACACAACTACGATTATTCATATAGCAGCAGAACATATTAGCTTTTTTATGTACTTTGCAGTGCTTTTTATTATCTTAACGACTTTGGCTATTTATTATTTGATGCGTCAGAAAAGAAAGTCGGTGAAGCTCTATTTCTTTATTATTCTTTACTATCTCTTCTTATTTGTATTAATTGGAGTTACGTATAGTATTTTAAGCAATATGGAACATAATTTAATTACGGCTCAAACGGCTAGGGCATACCGCGATGTATCCATTGTTTTATGTTTGCCACAATATTTCTTTTTCCTTTATATGCTGATTCGAGGTATTGGATTTGATATTAAAAAATTTAACTTTGCAGGTGATTTAAAAGATTTAGAAATTACAGATATTGATTCGGAAGAATTTGAGTTTAATATTACAGTCGAAGGATATAAAGTAGAGCGAACATTTAGAAGATTTTTAAGAGAAACTACTTACTATATAAAAGAAAATACGTTTGTATTTGGATGTATTCTGGTTGTTTTTGTTATTTTTATTGGAACTACTTTGTATTTAAATTATGGTGTGTATAACAAAACTTATCATATGTCGGATAAGATGACACATAATTATTTTAATATTCAAATTGCGGATAGTATGGTTACGAATCTGGGATATAATGGTGAAGTGATTACAGAAGGAAAATATTATTTGGTTTTAAAATTATTTGTAGAAAATAGAACGGCTTGGGACTATGAGCTAGATTATACAAATTTCCGTTTGGTTTTAAATGGTAAAAATATTTATCCCTTGTTAGATAGAGGAGAATATTTTGTAGATTTTGGAAGACCTTATAAAAATGAAAAAATTAAAAGACAGTCGAAAGATTATTATGTTCTTGCTTATGAGCTAGAGGAATCTGAACTTGCCAATGAATATTTAATTAAAATATTAGAAAGTATTGATTATAAAGTTGGTGAAATTGCTGCGAAGTATAAAAATATTCAGTTAAATCCACCTAAAATAGATAAAATAGAAGAAGTAGAAGTATTAGAAATGGGAGAAATTGCTCATTTAAAAGAATCTAATTTGGGAGATACAAATTTTCAATTAAATAATTACGAATTCGCAAGTAGTTATACATATGAATATGATTATTGTACAAACACAAATAACTGTCGTAAGTTAAAAGATAGGATTACGCCGAATATCAGTGGTTCTATTGAAAGAACAACTTTACTTGTTTTAAATATGGATTATCATTTGGACTCTAATACTGTTTATGCAAGTATTATCAATACCGATTTAAAATTTTTTGAACAATTTTTTGCACTTCGGATTACAAAAAATGGGAAAACCAAGATTGTGCCCTTAAATAGTAAAACCAATGAGTATCTGAAAAATACACTTGTATTTGAAACAAGGGCAGAAGCAAGAGAGGCAGAAAAAGTAGAATTATTATTAACTGTTCGGAATAAAAGATATGTGTATACTTTAAGATGAAGCATTGTATTTTACGTGCTTTTTTTCTTATGTATAAAAAGAAAAGAAATAACATATAGTATAATAGCTCAATTTTCTATAAAATCTTTGACAAATATATGGTTTTATATTAGAATTGAAGATGTGTACGGGTCTATAGCCAAGTGGTAAGGCGTGGGACTGCAACTCCCTGATCGTTGGTTCAAATCCGACTAGGCCCTCCAGATTGATAAGAAACTCGAACTATTAATAATTTAAAAGTTCGAGTTTTATAATTCGGGAGTTTATGTTACAATAATCCTTAATTATAAAATGAATCATGCCAATTTATAAAAAATACACATGTTAATGACATCATCAATATGCTAACTAAAATGCGGGGGAGTTTTTAATTATGGAAAAAAATAAATTAGTTCAAAAAAATTAGAAGAAATATTAAATGAGGTAAGAGTTTGTACTCTACTTTTTGTAACCCTAAATGGTAAGATTAATTGTCCTAGTGCAGAAGAATACTTAACATGGATAAATCAATATTCAAAGTATTGTATACCAGAAATGGTAGAAATTTGGAATGATGCTACTAGGAATCTTATATATAGTCCCTTAGTACCTAAACCACAGCATCAAGAGGATCCAATCGTAAAAGATTTAATTGAAAATAATAATTATGTAATTATAGATAATTTATATAGCTTTATGGATGCAGGTAAAATAATGCAAACTTATGAAGAAACAAAATCTTGGGAAGAGGTTTGATAAGGTTGTAAATGAACAAGGACATAGTGGACTGACTTTTTCAGGTTTATTAAATATAATGGTTCAATATTCTTTAATTGGTGTAGATTTTGTCGATAGATATGATCCTAGTAGAATAAAAAGGGATAAAAATTTCAAAAAAATATATAATCAATCTAAAAGCTACATAGAAAATAGAAGCCAACTTAACAAAAGACTTGTTCTTGCTCTTTCAAAAAAAGTAATTTAAAAGTTATTGTACTTCTTCCTTAGGGCTTCCATATTAAAAATATCCGAACTCTTGTAGTTTGTTTTTTCTTTATAAAATAATAAGATTAAATTTTTTAAAAATTACACTGAACGAAAGCGTTGATAAGTTAAAAGATTAATAATCTAAACTTTGAGAAATATTAAATTACTTTAAATAATTTGAACCATTTTCTCGTTTTCCAAACTTTAAAAATATTTATTTTTGGGAAATAAGTTGTTATCAAATACTTTGAAACATATTTGATATATTATAATCTGAAATATATTAATTTTTGTCTAAATTTGCATTTTTTCTCATTCTTATTCATATATTCATTGTTCATTGTTGTATATTTTGGTTAAATTTGGTTATATAAAAAACACAATTAACATTGATAAAAGAATGATTAAATTTACTACAGAAGGCGATTAACCATGAGTAAATACTGTTCAGATCGTCTCCACATAGATACAAATAATAAATCTATCTAGTCTTTGAAATTTATCATTAAGAATAACTATTGAATGTCAGATCTTTTTGTAAAATTAAGTGAAAAGGGTATTGCATTAATTTATTATTTCTGATAACATTTTTATTGTAAGGAGGATATAAAAATGGAAAAGAAAAATACTATATTGTTAACAGTTATCGCGATTGCAACTTTATTAGTTGCTGTAGTAGGCGCTACTTTTGCATACTTTACAGCTTCAGTTACTACAGATAATGCTCAAAACAATCAAACTAAAGCAACTACAGCATCACTTGCTAATGCTAAAATGGATATGGGGAGTAAGCTTGTGGCTACAAATGCATTGCCTGGTTATAAAGCTTTAAAAACCGTTAAGGTAACTGGTACATGCGGAAATAATCAACCTACTTGTGATAGTATCAATGCTAAAATTGTTTTAAAACCAACTGTTACCGATTTTACAGGACACGTTCGTTATACTGTGTATAAGATTGCAACTGCTAATGAAGCAAATGGTGTAACTTGTACAAATATCGATACTACAACTGGTCTTCCAAAAACCGGAGCTGATTATGATACAAATACAAGCACTGTGGATCCAGCTGATCCTAATACGGTTCAATATCATGATACTGTAACTTGTAGTGCTAATTCAGCTACTATTGTTCAAAAGAAAGATAGCACTGGAAGCCTTGTTACAGCTCAAGATATAGTTTTTGTTGATGGACAAAATGAAGAAATTCCTGTTGTTGTTAGTGGCGGAATGGCAGATACTTATTATGTAGTGATAGAGTATATGAATGTTAATGCTCCACAAGATACAGAACAAGGAAAAACATTTACTGTAGATATTGATTTTGTTGTGGATGATGCTGCTAATGTTTATACAAATCAGACAGTAACGAATCCAACTCCAGCAACACCTTAGTAATTAAATTTTTTAAACGAAGGTCTATCTTAGGATAGATTTTTTTGTTGCTCAAATATGTGCCTTATGATATACTTACGATAGTAAGGAGAGTAGTTCTTATGAAAAAAAGTGAATATCAATATGATGATTATCAAGATCAATATGATGTTTTGATTGCTGAGGAAGAAGAAAAGCAAAGAAAAAAAACATTTTGGATTTTATTTTTGTGCTTAATTATCATTTTGTTTTCTGTTTTAGGTGCTACTTACTCTTATATTAGAATTTATAATGATATTCCAAAAAATGAACTTAACATTGATACTGACGGGGATGGAATTCCAGACTTGAATTTAGATATTGATGGTAATGGCTTTTGTGAAGTAAGTTGTGATACTACTGGAAATAGAAAACCAGACTTAAATGTTAGTTATAGTAAAAAACATAATTCTGCTATTTTCAATTTAGATACAGATGGGGATGGCAAACCAGATAAAAATTTAATGAATCAAGATACTAACCATGATGAAGTTTGTGACTTAAATTGTGATATTGATGATGATGGGTATCCGGATTTTAATATAGATATTGATGGTGATGGAAATCCTGATATTAATATCGATATTAACGGAGATAAAAAACCAGACATAAACATTGATACTGATCTTGATGGTAAACCAGATATTAACATTGATACTGATGGTGATGGTAAATGTGATAAAAAATGTGATATCAATGGAGATGGAATTTGTGATACTAATTGTGAAATTAGTCAATGTCCAGCCAACTGTCATTCTAAAGAGGATGGAATATGTGAGTGTAATGCTGATCCAATTATTCAAATAACTACAGGTGAAAATGAGAGTGCAATTTTGTTTGTATCTTATAATAAAAGTGTTCATGCAACTTCTATTCATCCTGGATGGAATGATGCCCAAACCTTTACAGTTGAAAATCAATCCAATAGAACAATAACGTTTAACTTAAATTGGATAAATATAACCAATGAATTTACTATAGATCGTACATTTACTTATTCAATAAAAAGAGATGGATTTTTACAAAAAGAATCAATTCCAGCTCCAAGAAGTTCATCTACTATGTTGAGTAGGATTGTGATTCCAGCAAATACCACTTATTATTATGAAATAGAATATAGTTATAATGATCTACCAGACGTAGATCAAAATATGGAACAAGGTAGGACTTTTGGGGCTCAAATTGCAGCAGAAATTGTTAACTAGAAAAAACTCAGACAAGAGTTTTTTTCTTGTGTTTTTTTATATAGTGAATTATAATTATAGAGAATAGAGAGGGCTAGCGATATGAAATCGAAAGAGAATTATACTGGTTTTAAAGGGATAGCTAAATTTATTGCCAATGTAGTTTCTTGGACCGCTTTGGTTATTTTGGTATTGTTAGCTTTGTTTTTAGCTTATTATACGATTAATACTAAGTTGTATGCGAGTAAAGGAGAAAAATTTGAGCCCTTTGTTTCTTTGTATACCATTGTTAGCGGAAGTATGGAACCTAATATAAAAGTAGGAGATGTTATTGTTTCTAAAAAAGTGAAATCTCCAACGGAAATAAAAGTAGGAGATGTTATAACTTTTACTTCTACCAGTTCTATTTCTAGGGGTATGATTGTTACCCATCGGGTTGTGGAAGTATATAAAAATGAGAATGGATATTCTTATAAGACAAAGGGGGATAATAATTTAAGTCCCGATACTGCTCCAGCCGAATATAATAATGTATTGGGGAAAGTTATTTTACGTGTTCCAAAACTTGGGAAAGTACAAAATTTTCTGGGAACACAAGGTGGTTGGTTGATTGTAATCGTTATTCCGGCTTTACTGATTATTATTTCTGATATATTAAAGATTTTTAAATTAACTGGTGTAAAAAATAAAATAGAGAAAATGAACAAAGAACAAATTAGTTTGAAAGATAAAAGAGCTGAAAAAGAAAAAGCTAGAAAAGAAATTTTAAAAAAGAAATTAGGTTTATTGGAAAAAAGTCCATATGAACCAGATCCGATTATTACTCAAAAAATGACTAAAGTTGTAGTTGGGTCTAAACCTACGAAAACAAAAAGATTTGTTACAAAAGAAGAAGGTGCTTACACAGATACTTCTGAATTATCTCGTGTGTCCCGAATGTCTCGAAGAAATAGAAATAGAAGAAGACAAAGAAATGCTAATAGAAATAAACGATAATCATTGTTTTGTCGTTTTTTTATGGTATAATAACGGCGAAATGTGGGGAATCTATTGGCATGAAGGTAATAAGAGATATTGATCGTTTGATTGTAAAAAAAGGGATGGAAATTGTTTTTGTTATAGGTTTTGTTTTCTATTCGACAACTTTATGGAATTTAAAAGAAAAGCCAGATATTTTTGCTTCTGCTTTTCCTTATAGTACTTTTAATTATACAAAAATGGAAATAGAAAATCCGATTGATTATAGTATGTATCCAATGGCGGATTCTATAGCGTTAAGAAATTTAAAACCATGTTCCATTAAGATTACGAATGAAACATTTCATTCGGAAGTTTATTTGCTTGCTTTAAAAATTTCTAAAAATTCTACTTTAGATTATCATTATTTGCATATATCTTTAGGAAGTGAAGTTTATTCATTAGTGGATTTGGAAATGAAAGAAGAACCAGATTGTTATTATTTTATACTTGATGAAGATAGCATTATGAGCATGACTAAAAATTATGAAATTCGCTTGTGGATGAATCAGGATGCAGGTAATGATCAGCAAGCAAAACAACTTATTATGTCTTTTGAAATTATCAATGGAGTTACGCAACTGTAACTTTTTTTAACTTGTAAAAAGGGGATATTTTTGCTATTATTAGGGTATGGTGATCATATGAACTATAAGAAGGTTTTTAAAAGAGAAACCAAAGTCATAGCTTACGTTGTAATTTGTTTGACTTTAGCCGTTATGGGTATAAGTTATGCTTTGTTCTTACAAGTGAATAATAATACAAGAAATCAAATTGTTACAACTGGTAGTTTGCAAATTGAATTTCCTCATGATAGTGCTATCATTATAAATGAAGCAGATGAGTTTAATAATTGTTTAATGCCACAAACGGATGAAGAAGCCATAAATGGGGCATGTAATTTTAATTTTAGTGTAACCAATAAAAGTTCGGGAAATTTACCATATCAATATAGTGTATTATTATATGATGATGAAAGTGAGATACCAGATGTTAATTTAAAGTTGGATCATTCCTATATTAAATTTTCTTTAACCAAAACAGTAGGAGAGACTACTACGACTATTGTTTCCAATAAATATTTAAATGAAGCTACTCTTAAAGAGTCTAAAAGAATAATTCTTGAAAACAATTTTATTAATGTTGGAGAAACTGCCGTTTTTAATTTAAAAGTTTGGATTGATGAAGATACTGCTCCTAGTGAAGGAGAAGATAGTATCATAGGAAAATATGTTTATTTGAAAATAGATGTAACAGGTACGGTTTATGAAAATGAAACAGCAACACAGGCTTTAACTGCTACAATGGATACAAGTGGTTTATCAGAGGTAATGTCGCCAACTTCTTATAGTTCTGATACAAATATAGACGCAATTAAAGAGTATCGTTACACAGGAAAAAATCCAAATAATTATATAGCTTTTAATTGTAGTAATGATGAAGATGTAAGTACTTGTGAAGTATGGAGAGCTTTAGGGATTTACAATATTGATAATGAAAGCCGCATAAAACTTATTAAAGATACAAATGAAGAAATGAAGCCTTGGGATGAGGCGGCAGGAGTTGTTTATTCTACTTCTTCTTTGAATACTTATTTAAACGCTTATTATAGTAATTTAAGTGAAACAGCAAAAGGGCAAATTGGGGCTGCTACATATAAATTGGGCGGAGCAGAAACTTTAGAGCTTGATAGTAAAACAATGTATGGTTTTGAATTAGAGTCCGATGAGGTTCTATCTTTAAATGTAGGTTTAATGAACGTTAGTGACTATGCTTTTGCAAGTAGTTTAAAAGAAGAAGAGTTTGTAAGTACGATTGCTTCTCGAAATGAAAACAATTGGTTGTTTACTGGCAAGGAAGAATGGCTTGTGAATAAAGATGTAAATAATCAAGTGTATAAAATTTCTACCGATGGAAGTATCGGAGTTGGGGCAACTAATGAAGCTAAGTTAATAAGACCAGTTGTTGCTTTACAAAGTAGCGTTAAAATCATTGGTGGAGATGGAACAAAAGAAAATCCATATAGGTTATCAAAATAGTCTTTGGGCTATTTTTTTTTGAAGAAATATTGATTTTTATTTTATTAATGGTTATAATACCTTTGTTTTTTAGTTTGGAGGAGAAATATGAAAGTTAAAAGTAAAAAAGGTGAAAATTATTTTAAACTGAAAATTATGAAAATAGCAATTGGTGGGCTACTTGCGAGTAATTTAATTTCAGTGTGTAATGAAGATGCAATTCCATTCGTAATAGCAGCAGAGAGTGAGGATGAATGGATAAATTTTAAAGATGGTGATAGAGAATTACTGTTATTAGGACTAGAAATTAATGATTGGTTCAAGATTATGGCTGGCTATTTTTATCAAAAAGATGATTGTCTTTATTTTCAAAATATAATAGAGTCTGGAGAATATAATTTAACAGAACTTGCAGATAGGTATAAGGTTCATACTGTTTTTACAGAGGCAAAATATGTTTTTCCAACTGCTAGTATTGGTGCTACTAAGGAAGATATTATAAAGGTTATTAATACCGTCTCCATTATAGATGCTAGTATAGAAACTACTGATTTTGGGACAGTTAGGTATGAAACTCTTGCAAGTCCTTATTTTGAAAGTAAAGATTTACATATTCGCAATGGTGGTAGAATTGGTTCAGAATATAAAGATGAATATTGGTTTTATTCTACAATATCTTGTTTAGATGAAATGTATTTAGAAAAAGAAAACAATATTAAGGAAATGTTTACATTTGGATCTTTTGAAAATCAAAATCTACTTCCTTATTATGCCAATATATATGCTCAAGAGCCTTTAGGATTTACAAATAAATCGGGTTTAATTGTTGCTTATTTTGCTTATGATAATGACGGAAATAAAAAATCTTTTAGAACCCAAAAAGATTTAGATGAATTTCTTTTTTCTTATGATGGTTCTATTGATGATTTGCATTGGCGCGTTGCTTTTCATGTAGGAGATGATACAAATTTAACAAGTATGATTTCTTCTAATGAAGAGATTTCATCTCAGGAATCTACTTATTTTTTAGATTATAATGATTTAATTCCTAGAATGGCTTTAGTAAGAAAAAAAGAGAATAGCCTAGAATAATTTTTGGGCTATTTTTTCTTTGTAAAATAAAGTATAATTTTAATAAAAAAAGATAAAGATGCAGGTAGATTTAGGAGAATGGTTATGAAGAAATATATTACTTTGTATATTAAAGAAGTGGAACATCAAATTGAAAAGCAAAAGCGGTACACGGTGGAAGAATTAGAAACTTTAGCTTTAAAAATTCGTTTTTTTCAACATGAAAGACTTATTCATTTGCTAGTGACCCTTTGTTTTGCTTTTTTTACTCTTTTGTTTATGATACTTGGTATGGTGTCTTATTTGTTTTTAGTTCCTTTTTTTATTTTAATTGTTTTTTTGCTTTTTTATATTGTTCATTATTTTTATTTGGAAAACAGCGTGCAATATCTTTATAAGTTGTATGATAAAGTTATGGAAATAGCAAGGAGTTAATGGGTATGGACATGGAAAAAGTTCTTTATCAATTAGATAAATCTAAGTTTCGAAGTCGCTTTCATTTAAAAGAAAAAGAGATTGATTATATTAAGGAAAAAGGAATGAAAGTAATAGAGGAGCACGCACATGATTTTGTTCGTAAAAGACTTGCTCCTGCTACTATTTTAAATGATGGAAAACAAACGCCGATGAGAGGGCATCCAGTTTTCATTGCACAACATGCAACAGCTACTTGTTGTAGAGGTTGTTTATTTAAATGGTATCGCATTCCTAAAAATATAGAACTTACGGAAGAACAACAAAATTATATTGTAAGTCTTATTATGCTGTGGATAAGTAAAGAGTTATCAACTTCCTTTTAATATTCTTTTATTGTATACTAGAAAAAAGAGGTAGGATATTATGAGGAGTTTAAAAGATAAATATTACAGTTAGAAAGCAAAAAGAAGATATAAAAAATTTAAAAATTGTAGTTTACCTTATCCTTTTTGGGATAAAAAACGGGATACTTTTGAGTGGGTGTATTATGATGTGAATTGTAAGCCGCCTGGATATGATATTCAAAATAGTTTATATGAGGCGCTAGGAAATGTTTCTAGTAGTGGAGTAACATATCACTATGAAGCCTTTATGTATGGACGAAAAAATCCAGAAGAAAAAGAAGCTAAGTACCAAATGATGGAAAGTCATTGTCATTCTTTTGATGAAGTAGTAAAGTGTGTATATGATTATCCGGAATCGTTTCGTATCCCAGAGGATTGTTTGGAAGAATATAGTAAACAAGAATTACGTTGTTTAAAGAAAATGCAAAGTTATTTGAAAGCAATTGGTTTAAAAGATGAAAAGGAAAGTCCAGAAATAGCAGCTTTAAACGAAAAATGGAAAGAAATTGATGATAAAAAAAGAAAAAGTTTAAAAGACAGATTCTTCATTCTAAGTTACCAAAATAAGTGGGAAAAGTTAAGAGAAAAAGAAAAGTTAGAAAGATATAATAATGAAAAAGCTTTGCTTTATAGCTCTTATTATCCTCTTTATACAGAGAAAAATGAAGTTGCAGAAGCTTATTTAAGTGGAAAAAAAGACTATATTTTAAGTCGAAAATATTCCTTTGATAAAAAGACAGAAGTGGGACGTCGTTATATGGTAGTAAATCCTGATAATGAATATTGTGGTACTTTGGAAGTTATAAGTGAAGAATTTCTTCCTTTTAAGGATTTAAAAGCAGAAATGGTTGATTATAAACTTGCTGGTTATAAAACATTTTTGGATTACAAGGAACATTTATATCGGGATTATCAAAAAGATGGAAAATTGTTTCAAGAAGAATTTACAGAAGATAGTTTGCTTATTTATTTAAAAGTAAAAGTTTTAGAAAGGTTTTAGAATATGGAAAAAATTTGTTTAATTACCCATATTGCGGATGCAGATGGAGCTTTTCCTATTATTTTATCTAAATTGGTTTTCCAAGATTTTGATGTTTTTTCTTGTGAAGTTTCTGAAGTGGATATGGTTTTAAAAGATGTATTGTCTCATCATGAGGATTATGAAAAAATTTATATTGTAGATATTAACATGAGTGAAGAAATGGCAAGTGTTATTGAGGAAGATGTTACGTTAAAAGGAAAAATAATGGTTTTTGACCATCATGCAAGCAATATACAATTAAATAAGTATTCTTTTATACAAGTTGTTGACTTTAAAGAGGGAAGAAAAGAATGTGGAACAACTCTTTTTTATGAACATTTAAAAAAGTCTTTTTATAATCCTGTTCTTGATAAACAAAATTTAGTGACTATGATAGAACTGATTCGTGAAGGCGATACATATGATTTTACAGATGAATTAAAGCAAACTGCTTTTCAGTTTGGGAGTTTGTATGCTATTTTTGGAAGAGAGCGGTATATCGAGCATTTTTATAGGTCTATACTTGAACATGACGTGTTTTCTTTTTCAGAAATCGAAAAAACATTAATTGAACTGGAAGAAGAGAAAACAAATCAGTATATTGAAGAAAAACTAAAGCGGGTGAAAATAGCAAAGATATTAGGTGTAACGGTAGGAATTGTTTTTGCAGAACAAAGAAGGTCACTCTTAGGTCATGCGATGGCAGAAAACTTAGATATTGATATTGCCATTGTTGTTAATGTAGATAGAAGTATTAGTTATAGAGCAGATAAAGAGAATGTCGATATTAATGTTTTGGCAAAACCTTATGGTGGTGGAGGACACAAACATGCCGGAGGAAGTCCATTACCGGAGGATTTACAAGAAAAAATATGTGCCTATATTTTTAAAGATATTGAATGGAAATAAAAATATATAAAAAAGGAGATAAAAAGTAGCATTAATTCAAATGGATTCAAAAGACAATATGGAGGAAAATAAAGAAAAGTTTATAGATTAAGAAATGTGTAATTAGATATTTATTTATAGTAGGATTGGTTACAAAAAAAGAATAAGTTATAACTTAAGCAAGAAAGTAGGAATAATAAGTGAAATTAGAAAAAATAAAAAATACCTTTAGTGTATGCAAAGTTAAAGATACTTCAAACATTAAGTTAGAAAGTGAATATTGCTTTATAGGGAAGACAAATGAAGAAATATCATTGGTTTGTATTTTAGAAGATGTTCCTAGTAATACATTGGAAAGAGATGATGGATGGAAATGTTTTAGAATACAAGGTGTTTTGGATTTTTCTCTTATAGGCATTTTATCAAAAATCACAACGATTTTAGCTGATAATGAAATTGGTATATTTGCTGTATCTACTTATAATACTGACTACATATTTACAAAAGAAGAAAATTATGTGAAAGCATTAGAGATATTGTTAAAATCAGGTTATGAAATAATATAAGCAATAATTTAGAAGTTATGATTTTGAAAGAAAAATAAGACATTTCAATTAAAAAGGAGAAAAAACATGAAAGTAGCATTAATTCAAATGGATTCAAAAGATAATATGGAAGAAAATAAAGAAAAAGCCTTTCGTTTTATGAATGAAGCTTTAAAAGAAAATGTGGATATCATTTGTTTATCAGAAAAATTTTTGTATTGGGGAAAAGGTAGAGGGGCAATTCCTATTAATTCTCCTATTCTAACTGAATTTCAAGATTATGCAAAAGCGCACAATGTTAATCTTATTTTAGGTAGCCTAGCGATTCAAGTCATGGGAACTGATACTATTACAAATACTTCTTTGGTAATCAATCGTTTAGGAGAAATTATTCACCGTTATGATAAAATTTATATGTATACGGTCGACCGAGAAGATTTAAAAGTAGATGAGGGAGACGATACCGTTAAAGGAAGTCAACTTGGTCTTTTTTTGCTTGAAGGTATAAAAATGGGTATTGGTATTTGTTTTGATTTGCGGTATCCAGAATATTTCAAAGCACTTTCTTTAGGTGGTGCAGAAGTTATTTTTTTACCTGCTAATTTTAGAAAATCTACTGGTTTTGTTGCTTGGGATATTTTAACAAGAGCGAGGGCGATTGAAAATCAAGCCTATTTTTGTGCATGCGGTCAAACAGGTGGTACAAAAGAAAAAGAAAGATGTGGAAAATCTCAAATTATTTCTTATGATGGAAATATTCTTTCTTCTCTAAATGAAGAAGAAGGAGTTGTTATTGCTACCTTAGATATAGATAAATTAAGACAGTTTAGAAAAGAATTTCCTGTATTGAAGCAAGTCGAAAAATTTTAATTTAAAAAGCAAAGCGATTATTCTACTTATTTCATTCTTTGTTTTTCGTTTTCAAAGAGACTAATAACGTTGTATTGGTATTTTGTACTCAAGTTAAGTCCCATTCCTGTATTAGGATTGGTTATAGAACTAATTTCATTATTGTGGTCAATGTTAATTTCTACTAAAGGAAGTTTATCTTTGTTTTGACCAAAATCTAATAAATCAGTTATCTCGTAAAAATTCATAAGGTTTATGAGAAAGGAAGTAAACAGCTTAGCACTTTGTTTTGTTAGGTCTGTATTCTTTTCATCTAATTTGCTACCAATATTAAAAGGGTATATTAAGTTCAAATATGTTTGGCCGGCTAAAACACCAATTCCATTATTTCTATCATTAACAAAAGACAAAATGAAGGTGCCACTTTCTGATGTTATGTTTTTTATGATTCCATTTTCTTTTAAAATAAGATGATTTGTTAGCAAATTATTTATTGTTATTTTTTGTTTTTTAGATGCTTTTTCACACGTATGTTCTTTTTTTATTTTATTGAAATAAAACCAATTTTTTTTATCATTTTCCAAAAGAAGCAATTTGTCACTTGTTTCATATTCGTAACCTATAACTTTTTTGGGAATAGGCTGGTTTGTCGCCCATTTCATTAAATCAAAACTACCACATGCATACATTAATCCAACAAATTGTTTTCTAAAATTTATGACATCGTGTACAAATGGATTATCTATAATATGGACATTACCGTTTTTATCAATTAATTCTATTATTATGTAATATCCATTTAGTATTTTTTTAACTTCTAACTTTTTTATCAAAGCTTCCATATATTTTTATCTCCTTTATTTAGAAATATGGCAGTTATTATATCATATATAAGTTGAAACGTAAATTTTTTTGTTTTCTAAGAAAAATGTTTTTCAAAATATGTATCTTACTATATTTTAGTGGTTAAAATTGATAGTACAAAATCGAAGAAAAAAGTTATATTCTTGTGTTTTACCTCTATAATTTAATGGAGGTTTTTTATGTATAAATTGGAAAATTTGGAGTATCTGTATCAAGATTTAGAACCCTATATTGATACTCATACTATGGGACTTCATTATAATAAACATGCTAAAAAGTATTTGGATACCTTAAATAAGTTATTACTCGAAAATCATTTTGATTTTTCTATTTCTATGTCAGAACTTGCACAAAAAATGAATTTGTATCCTTGGGAGAAGAAAGAAGATATTCTTTTTAATTTAGGAGGCGTAATAAATCATAATTTGTATTTTCATTCTATGAATAAACAAAAAGTGGAAAGTACAGGTGCTCTTCGAAAAGACTTAATAGAAAAGTATGGTTCTTTGGATACCTTTATAAAGGAATTTATAGATACAGCTATGAAACTTAAAGGAAGTGGTTATACGTTTTTGGAGGTAAATACTAATGGGTTAGAAATTAGAAATTATAAAAATCAAGACAATCCTTTGTTTTCCTTTTGTATTCCTTTGTTTACGGTTGATTTGTGGGAACACGCCTATTATATAAATTATAATTATGATAAGAAAAAGTATTTGGAAAATTTTTTTGAAATTGCAGACTTTAGTATGGCTAGTCATGTTTATGATAGAATACTGAAAAATCGGATTTAGAGTAGTTACAATAAGCAAGAGCCGCCTTGCTTTTTTTCTTTTAAAATGATAGTATAAGCGTAATATTAAGTAGTGAATGATAAATTTAATTTTTAATAGGAAGAGAAGAATGTTTATGATTGATACCCATGCTCATTTTAATACCATTGTTTTAAAGGATTTGGCACAACAAATAAAGAGAGTAGAATTATTATCTTACTTAGACAAAGTTATCAATGTGGGGTTAGATTATCACACAAGCAAAGAGGCCATTAGCATTAGTTTAAGTCATGAGAAGTTTTATGCAACGCTTGGAATTCATCCTTTATGGGAAGGAACTGTAGAAACGTTAGAAAAATTATATGCGCAATATGACTGTAGTAAAGTCATCGCTATTGGAGAAACTGGTCTGGATTCTAGTGAAAAACAGGATAGTGCTATACAAGAGGAAAAGTTTATAAAAACAATTCGATTTGCTAATGAAGTTGCATTGCCAATCATTATTCATGCTAACAACACTAATAAAAGAGTATTGGATATTTTAAAAGAAAATTATCCAGAGAATGGTTTTGTATTCCATTGCTTTCAGCCTAATTTAGAAATTATGGAAGAGATTATTAGAATGAGTGGCTATATTTCTGTTGCTACTCCTATTACTAGACCTACCGCTAAAAGATCTTTAGAAGTAATAAAAAATGTTCCTTTAGACTGTCTTTTGATTGAACTAGATTATCCATACATGAGTGAAAATGTTGAAGAAGATGGTAAAAACATTTTTAATAAAATAAGAGAGTTACGCAAGATATCTTATTATGAGCTTGAAGATGTTTTAGATTCTAATGCAAGAAGGTTGTTTAGATTGAATTAATTTATGCAGTGTTAGAATATATGGTGTTAATAAATATGGATAAAAATTAATATGCAGAACAAAACAAATATTAAATATAAAAAAGACACGAGGTATTAAAAAAAATATGACATTAGAAGATAAGAAAAAACAATTATTTATAAAACTTAATAAAGAATATAATCTAGGATATGATTTGGTAGAAATAATCGATGAGGTTGTTAGGGATATAAATCAATCTGAATTAAAATCTATTTATTTAATTCAACAACAAATTTTAAAGAAAATTTTGAAACCTAATCCGAAACTAAAGCCTCCAAAATCATTTTTTTTAGTGTCTTCGAGCGAATGCTTTAATGAAAATATTGCAGACCTTAAAAACGAGTTATTGAAAGCGCTTTTGCCTATCTATAATGGCTTTCTACCTATCGAAGAATTAATCAATAGTATTGATGCAGTTATAAACAAATATCCAAATTTAACTATGAATAAATATTTTGATTTAATAAAAACAAAGATATTTAATGATACAAGAAATTATTGCATAAAGAGGGGGAATGAGGTAGGGGATAATACTATAAAACTGTTGCTTAGAAGTAGAACGCTATATTTAGAAAATGAAGAATAAAAGGATCTTGAGAAAAAAGAAAACAAAAATAAACTTATAAGTAAGGTTAAAAATAAATAATTTAAGGTGATTTTATATGTCTAAATTATCTAATACACTATTGATGTTGCAATTGCTTCAAAATGGAAGAAAATATAGTATTAAAGAGCTAGCTTGCAAAATAGAAGTATCGGAACGAATGATTCGAAAGTATAAAGAAGAACTTGAATATGCAGGAATATTTATAGATACAATAAAAGGTCCTTATGGAGGATATGTATTAAATAAAGATTTTAATGTCCCCTATTTAAATCTTACTAGTCATGATATGGATATTATTAATGAGTCCGCTAAATGGATTGATGATGATACTATAAAACAAGAACTAATGAATATTCATTCTAAAATTATTTTAAATTTAAACAATAAAGAGAATAATAGAAAGCCTATACTTTCTGATAATGCAGAGTTAAATGTTTTTAATAAAATAAATAATGCTTATAAAAATCATTTAAAACTTAAAATAAAATATTACAATTTAAAACATGGCGAGTCAATAAGAGTAATTTATCCTTTAGGTTTATATTTATTTCAAAATGAATGGTGGGTTTCGGCTTATTGGGAAGAAAAAGATGATATGAGACAATTCCATTTAAAAAGAATTACGGATTGTGAAATATTGGATATAAAATTTAATCCTAACGAAATAAATTTAAAATTTTGATAATTGACATAAATAATTCCTCTACTAGTATTAAAATAATTACAAGAAGGAGGAGTAAACTATGTTTACCTATTATTTAGATGATGATAATGAAACTATATATAGAATAGAGATGTCATTAAAACAAGAAGAAAAAGAGTATTATTTATCTTTACTTAATAATTATTTAACTGAACTAATATTTGTTGAAGAAAATAAGTTGAAGAAATTAGTCCAAGAAGAGGAAATTCAAAAAGAAAATCAAGAGAGTGTTGGTATAGAAAATGGTCAGTTATTTTTAGAAAAAGCGATGGTTACCAATGTAGAAAAAATAGAAGATTATTTGCCTTCAATTATTACCGTAAAATCAAAAAAGTATTTTTTTCTTAGACCATATACCATTTGTTTGTTGATAAAATTGCTTTCAAATGATTTGGATAAAATGGAGCATCATCCATTTGTTGATAAGGTAATCAGTTTGTTAAATCATTCCTGTTGCATTGACTTTAAACTGATATTTGAAACTTTTTTTGAAGAAAATGGAAATTTGTTGAATGAAAAGTTTTATGATTATCATGCATTCGTAAATTTGTTAAAAAATTTGAAACAAGAAATTACAGAAAAATATTCTAGAAGTGGATTAATAAATTTTTGGCAAGGCGATGATGCAGAAAGGTGTGTTGCTGAAGGTATTGCTTCTGATGCACCTGCAAATAAAGATTATTTAAGGAAATTAAACCTTGAAATAGAAATAAAAGCCGCAAAATAATAAATAGACTATTTTGTATAAAGAGTAAATAAGGTAAGAACCAATTGTATTTCTTACCTTGTTTTATAAAAAAGAAAGACTCTTATAATAAAAAATAGTTAAGGTCTACAAAGTTTGCTAGAATGAATCTACAAGTTATGCCTATTCCATTATTACTTCCCTTTTCATGTACTTTG